>NZ_JBBEGC010000067.1:0-38459 GCF_037401995.1 Saccharothrix sp. CCNWYY140 | reverse complement strand
CCGGGCAAGTCGAGTGGGCCGACCTTCGCCTAGGCTGGTCGAGGGGGTGACACCCCAGGCGGCAGTCCCCGCGGCGGGGGGGGGGGCCGCCCCCGCCCCGGGGGGGGGGGGGGGGGGGGGGGGGCAGTACCTCTGCTGGCGGCGCGGCGCGGGGAGGCGTCGGCGCGACGCGGGGTGCGGCGGCGGGCGGCGCGAGGTCCGGCGAAGCAGGGGGGCGGCGGGGGCGCGAGGACCGGCGGCTGGCGCGGGGGGTGCGCCGAGGCGGCAGGTCAAGGCGCGGTGCGCGGCGGCGCGGCGAAAGGGCGGCGGCGCGGCGGCGCGGCGAAAGGGCGGCGGCCCAAGCGGGCGCGCGGCGAGCGAGGCGAGCAGCCGCGCGGCGAGTCGGCAGCGAAACGTGGGCGGCACGGCGGCGGCTGGCGCGGGTGGGGCGGCGCGACGGGCAGGTCGCGCGGTGCCCGGCGGTGGCGGCGGCCAGCGGCGGCGGCCAGCGGCGGCGGCCAGCGGCGGCGGCCAGCGGCGGCGGCAGGCGGCGGCAGACGGTGAGGGCGGCGGCCGGCGGCGGGGTGGCGGGCAAGGCGGCGAAGCGGGAGAGCGGGAGAGCGGCGAGGTGCGGGCGGCGCGGCGGCAGCGCGAGCAGGTGGGCGGCGGCGCAGGCGGTTGGGTGCGGCCGTGGCGGCGGCGCGGCGGGGAGCTGGGCGAGCGGGGTGGGGCGGCGCTGGGATGTCGGCGCTGGGATGTCGGCGCAGTGGTGACGGGCGTGGCCTCCGGCCCCCGATTCCATTTTCCCAGAGGGGACCGACAGTTTTCGGTGGGTCCGGAGTGAAGAAGTGCGCGGGGGCGCGGGCGGTGCTGGGTGCGAGGGAGTGGTGCTGTCGGAGGGGTTTGGCGGCCGGGTGTTGATCCGATTGGCCTCGCGATCGCCGGAAATGTCGGGGGTGCGTGAGACGATCGACTCGGGGGCCGGAGGCCGCGCCCGACTGGCCGGGGCGAGGGCGGAGGCCGCTCGACTAGCCGGGACGGGCGGGTGAGCAGTGGCGGGCCGCGCGGGTGAGCCGGTGGGTTAGTCCTTATTGGCGTCTGTGGGGCGCATGGCCAGCTTTGCGAGCAGGTCGCGGCCTCGTTCGGCTGATCTCGGTTGGCACAGCACGTCGTACCGGCCCGCGACCAGTTGGCTCGCCGACTGGAAGTCCCGTTTGCCGCGGGCGGAGCCGTAGCCGACGGCGGCGAAGATGATGCCGAAGGCGACACCTACCGTCAGGCCCACCAGGATCGGGCCGAAGCCGGCGCTCGCGGTCGTGTTGAACAGGGACAGCAGCACGCCCACGAAGAGGCCGAACCACGCGCCCGACGCGGCGCCCGTGCCCAGCACCCTTCCCCAGGTGAGGCGGCCGGTGACGCGTTCTACCAGCATCAGGTCCACGCCGACGATGGTGACCTCCTGGACCGGGAAGTCGCCGTCGGCGAGGAAGTCGACCGCCCGTTGCGCCTCCTCGTAGGTGGCGTAGGAACCGATCGGCCAGCCGGTGGGCGGCGTGGGCAGGCGCGGGGGCACCCCGGGTCGGTTCTGGCCGGAGAACGAACTCGTCACGGTGACCACCTCTTCGCGGTGCTGATCACCCCATCCTGCCAACACGGGCCGAACAGCGCGAAACGGGTGCGGCGGAACTCAACGCTACCGTGATCTGGCGGGTCGTGGGGTGCCCCGGAACCCGAGGCACCCCGACCGGGCTCAGCCGCGGGACTGGTAGTCGCGCAGCAGGCCCCGGCTGATGATCGTCTTCTGGATCTCGCTGGTGCCCTCGCCGATGAGCAGGAACGGCGCCTCGCGCATCAGGCGCTCGATCTCGTACTCCTTCGAGTACCCGTAACCGCCGTGGATGCGGAACGCCTCCTGCGTCACCTCGGCGCAGTACTCCGACGCGATCAGCTTCGCCATGCCGGCCTCGACGTCGTTGCGCGCGCCGGAGTCCTTCAGGCGGGCCGCGTTGACCATCATCAGGTGGGCGGCCTCGACCTTGGTCGCCATCTCGGCCAGCTTGAACGCGATGGCCTGGTGCTCGACGATCGGCTTGCCGAACGTCTTGCGCTGCTGGGCGTACTCGATGGCCAGCTCGAAGGACCGCAGCGCGATGCCGCACGCGCGGGCGGCGACGTTGACCCGGCCGACCTCGACGCCGTCCATCATGTGCCGGAAGCCCTGGCCGGTCTGGCCGCCGAGCACCTGTTCGGGCGCGATGCGGAAGCCGTCGAAGACCATCTCGGTCGTGTCGACGCCCTTGTAGCCCATCTTGTCGATCTTGCCGGGGATGGTCAGGCCCGGACGGACCTCGCCGTAGCCCTCGGGCTTCTCGACCAGGAACGTGGTCAGGTTCTGGTGCGGCTTGTCGGCACCCTCGTCGGTGCGGACCAGGACGGCGGTGAGGTTGGACGTGCCGCCGTTGGTCAGCCACATCTTCTGGCCGTTGATCACGAACTCGTCGCCCTCGCGCACGGCACGGGTGCGGATGGCGGCGACGTCGGAACCGAGTTCCGGCTCGGACATGGAGAACGAGCCGCGCACCTCGCCGGTGGCCATGCGGGGCAGGTACTTCTGCTTCTGCTCGTCGGTGCCGTGCTGCTTGAGCATGTGGGCGACGATGAAGTGGGTGTTGATCACGCCGGACACCGACATCCAGCCGCGCGCGATCTGCTCCACCACGAGCGCGTAGGTCAGCAGCGACTCGCCCAGGCCGCCGAACTCCTCGGGGATGGTGAGCCCGAACAGGCCCATCTCCTTCATGCCCTCGACGATGTCCGCCGGGTAGGTGTCGCCGTGCTCCAGGGCCTGCGCGTGGGGGATGATCTCCTTGTCCACGAAGGTGCGGACCGTGGCGAGGATCTCCTCCTGGATGTCGGTCAGTCCAGCGGTCTGGGCCAGGCGCGCCATCGCACGTTTCCCTTCGTAGCTCCGGGGTTACCGGCGAGTATGGACCGGTTAACGCACGTTCGCGTCACGAAGGTGCTCATCGCCACGCGCTGAACCGAAACAGCGGCTACCCTTCCCCACCACCGCGGACCCCAGGAGCGTTCCCGATGACCTACCCGCAGCAGCCCGCCTACTACCCGCCGCCCCGGGGCACGAACGGCATGGCGATCGCGGCGCTGATCTGCGCCTTCGTCTTCGCGCCCGCCGGGATCGTGCTGGGCATCGTGGCGAAGAACCAGATCAAGCGGACCGGCGAGGACGGCCGCGGCCTGGCCACCGCGGGCATCGTGCTGGGCAGCGTGTTCACGGTCCTGGGGATCATCGCGATCATCCTGTGGGTGGTCGCGGTCTACTGGATCGTGCGGGAGGGCGGCGACATCGTCAGCACCCTCACGTTCACGCGCTGAGCAACTCCAACTCGCCACCGCAGTGGCGGCACACCTCGGCGAACACGTGCACGTCGGCCTCGCAGCCGGGGCAGGTGCGGAAGCTGCGCTCCAACAGGTCGTCGGCGGGCCGCCGGCGGAACAGGCGTATCCGGGGCCTCGCGTTACGGGTCCGTGACATGGCAGCCACCATGCACACGGACCACCCCTTGATCGCCACTCAGAGCCACGCTTTGTGGGAATGCTCACTGCCGCGACCAGCACAAAGTGCTCCGCCAGGCACCGAGCGTCACCAAAAGGCAGAGGACCGGGCAGCCGGAAAGTCGGCCGCCCGGTCCTCGACAGGCTGGGGATCAGTCCTCCGGCGGGGTCCACACGTTCGTGCGGGACATGCCGGCCGCGCGGCCCTTCGACGAGATGACCAGGGCCATCTTGCGGGAGGCCTCGTCGATCATCTCGTCGCCGAGCATGACCGCGCCGCGCTTGCCGCCCTTCTCCGAGGTGAAGTAGTCGTAGGCGTCGAGGATGTTCTCGGCGTGGTCGTAGTCGTCCTGCTTCGGGCTGAAGACCTCGTTCGCCGCGTCGATCTGGCCCGGGTGCAGGACCCACTTGCCGTCGAAGCCCAGGGCGGCCGAGCGGCCGGCCACGCGCTTGAAGCCCTCGACGTCGCGGATCTGCAAGTACGGGCCGTCGATGGCCTGCTTGTCGTGGGCGCGGGCGGCCATCAGGATCTGCATGAGGATGTAGTGGTAGGCGTCGCCGACGTCGTAGCCGGGCGGCTGCTCGCCGACCACCAGGGACTTCATGTTGATCGACGCCATGAAGTCGGCCGGGCCGAAGATGATGGTCTCCACGCGCGGGGACGCCGTGGCGATCGCGTTGACGTTGATCAGGCCCAGCGCGTTCTCGATCTGGGCTTCGATGCCGATCTTGCCGACCTCGTAGCCCATCGTCTTCTCGATCTGGGTGAGCAGCAGGTCCAGCGCGTGCACCTGCTCCGCGGTCTGCACCTTCGGCAGCATGATGCAGTCCAGGTTCGCGCCCGCGCCCTCGACGACCTCGGTGACGTCGCGGTAGGTCCACTCGGTGGTCCAGTCGTTCACGCGGACCACGCGGGCCTTGTCGCCCCAGCCGCCTTCGTTGAGGGAGGCCACGATCGTCTTGCGCGCGTCCGGCTTGGCCAGCGGCGCGCAGGCGTCCTCCAGGTCGAGGAAGACCTGGTCCGCGGGCAGCGTGCGGGCCTTGTCGATCATCTTCTGGCTCGACCCGGGCACGGCCAGACACGAGCGACGGGGACGCTGCTGGTCGACCACTGGGGTACCTCCTCGTACCGGCCGGTAACTGTCCTGTCGTGCGAAGGGTGGCACGCACGCCGGACCGCCGCTATTTCGTGAGTCCCGATTCACAGGGCCGTGGCAGGCTGAACCGGTGGAGATCACCCGCGTGCTGGACAACGCGCTGCGCAAGGCCGCCGCCGTCTGGGTCGCCCCTGACGGGCACCCCGCCCGCCTGGTGTGGGCGCTGTGGCGGGACGAGTCCGTGCTGGTCGCCGTCGGCGGGACGGAGCAGGAGGTGCCGGGCCTGCGCGACGGCGTGGCCTGCGTGCTCACCGTCCGCTCCCCCTCGACCCACTCGCACCTGGCGGACGTCCCGGTGACCGCCCGCCTGGTGGAGGTGGACGAGGAGACCGCCGCGGCCCTGCGGACGGCCCGCCTGAACACGACGCCGGCGTGGGAGTCGGTCTACCGCTTGGAGGACGCGTGATCACCGTGCCGCCGGGCTTCGCGTCCTGGCTGGGCGAGGAGGGCGAGGCTTGGAAGGCCCGCCTGCCCGC
This sequence comes from Saccharothrix sp. CCNWYY140, assembly GCF_037401995.1. Classification (NCBI taxonomy): domain Bacteria; kingdom Bacillati; phylum Actinomycetota; class Actinomycetes; order Pseudonocardiales; family Pseudonocardiaceae; genus Saccharothrix; species Saccharothrix sp. CCNWYY140. The sequence goes on along the minus strand of NZ_JBBEGC010000067.1, from coordinate 33,274 downwards.
GCTGGCCACGAAGTTCTGCGCCCGCTGGGACCTCACGCCCGACGGCGACCTGATGCACGGTTACGTCGCCGTCGTCCTGCCCGTGCGGCGGGCGGACGGCCACCCGGCCGTGCTCAAGCTGACGTGGCTGGACGAGGAGACCCGCCAGGAGCCGCTGGCGCTGAAGGCGTGGGACGGCGACGGCGTCGTCCGGCTGCTCGACCACGACGACGAGCACGGCGCGCTGCTCCTGGAACGCCTCGACCACACCCGCTCCCTGCTCGACACGTCGATGGAGGAAGCCCTGGAAGTCACCGGCGGTCTCCTGCGCCGGCTGCGCCGACCCGCCGATCCGGGCTTCCGCACCGCCGAGATCGACGACCTCACCGAGGAGAACGAGGGGTACGTCCCGGAGCGCCTCGCCGAGCTGGCCACCGAACTGGGCCGCGACCTGGCCGCGACCGCCGGGAACACGCTGGTCAACGAGGACCTGCACTACGAGAACGTCCTGCGCGGCACCCGCGAGCCGTGGCTGATGATCGACCCCAAACCGCTGGCCGGCGACCGCGAGTACGGCGTGATCCCGCTGCTGTGGAACCGGTGGTCGGAGGTCGACGGCGAGCGCGGCCTGTGGGACCGGTTCGCCGCGATCTGCGACATCGGCGAGCTGGACGTGGACCGGGCACGGCGCTGGGTGGTCTACCGGGCGGTCGACAACTGGCTGTGGTGCGCCGCGGAGGGCGAGGCGGAGCTGGCCGCGAAGTGCGAGGCGATCGCGCGGGCGTTCACCGGCCGGGGCCTGTGACGCCGGCGTTCACGGGACCCTGATCTTGCCCTGCGCCACCGGCACGACCTTCCCGCCGACCCGGACGTGCGTGGCGACCCCGCCCACCGCGGTCACCGAAAGCTCCACAATGGATGGTCGTCCGACCTCTTCCCCTTGCCGCACCACGACTTCGTGCTTCCCCTCGGGCGGCAGCAGCCCCCGGTCGACCAGCCACGCGCCCAGCGCCAGCGCCGCCGCGCCGGTGGCCGCGTCCTCGCCGCCGGTGGCCCGGAACATCCGGACGTGCGCCGTCCCGCCGGCGAAGCACACCGGCACCAGCCCGCGCCCGACGACGTGGGTCGGCAGCGAGACCTGCGGCTTGGCCCGCACCACGGCGTCCGCCCGCACCGGCAGGAACGTGAAGTCCAGGCCCGCGCCGGCCACCCCGGCCTCGGCGTGCGGGTCCACATCGGACAGGAACAGCCCCACCGCACCCGCCAGCGGCGCCGCGTCGAGGTAGTCGCCGACGACCGGCGTGTCCCCGGCGAGCGTGGCCCCGTCCTCCCGGACGACCACCTCGTGCCGCCCGCGAGCCGTCTCCTGCACCCACGCGCCCAGCCCCAGCCGCCCCGACGACCCGAGCACCCACGCCGTGCCGATGCTGGGCAACCCCGCGAAGGGCAGTTCGGTCACCGGCGTGAAGATCCGCAGCCGGTAGTCCGCGCCGGGTCCCGGCGGCAGCGGGAAGGCGGTCTCGGACAGCCCGAACTCCGCGGCCAACGCCTGCAACTGGGCGTCCGACAGCTCCTCGGCCCCGTGCACGACCGCCAGCGGGTTCCCGGCGAAGGCCCGATCGGTGAACACGTCGACCACGTCGAAGTTCAGCACGTCACAAGACCCTAGCCGTGATCGGCATTCCCGCCGGGTCACGGCTAGCCTGGCGGCGTGGTTGCCGTGAACCGGGTTTTCGCCGCGCAGCTCGCCGGACTGCCCGTCTTCGGGCCGGACGGCGAGTCGATCGGCAAGGTGCGCGACCTGGTCATCGGGTTGCGCGTGGACCGCCAACCGCCGCGCGTGCTGGGCCTGGTGCTGGAACTGGCCACGCGGCGGCGGATCTTCGTGCCCATGCTGCGGGTCACCTCCATCGAGCCCAACGCCGTGACGCTCGCCACCGGCTCGGTCAACCTGCGCCAGTTCCACCAGCGCACCAACGAGGTCCTGGTGGTCGGCGAACTGCTCGACGCCCGGGTCCACCTCGACTCCGGCGCGTCCGCCGTCCTGGTCGACGCCGCGATGGAACCCACCCGCACCCGGGACTGGCGGATGACCCGGGTCGCCGTCCGCGAGCGCACCGGGCGGCTGGCCCGGCGCGGTCCCGTGCAGGTGCTGCGGTGGGAGGAGATCTCCGGCCTGACGGTCACCGAGCTCGCCGGCCAGCCGCAGGGCGCGCAACACCTGGTGGCGATCTTCGAGACCATGCGCGCCGCCGACGTGGCACTGGCCCTGCACAGCCTGCCCAGCAAGCGCCGCTACGAGGTGGCCGAGGCCCTGGACGACGAGCGGCTCGCCGACGTCATCGAGGAACTGCCCGAGGACGACCAGAAGGACCTGCTGGCCCACCTGGACGAGGAACGCGCCGCCGACGTGCTGGAGGCGATGAACCCCGACGACGCCGCCGACCTGCTGGGCGAGCTGCCCGAGCCGGAGAAGGACCGGCTGCTGGAACTCATGGAGCCCGAGGAGTCCGCGCCGGTCCGCCGCCTGCTGGAGTACAGCTACGACACCGCGGGCGGCCTGATGACCCCGGAACCCGTCGTGCTCGCCCCGGACGCGACGGTCGCCGAGGCCCTCGCCCACGTCCGCAACCCCGACCTCACGCCCGCGCTGGCCAGCATGGTCTTCGTGTGCCGCCCGCCGACCGCCACCCCGACCGGCCGCTACCTGGGCTGCGTGCACATCCAGCGGCTGCTCCGGGAACCGCCGTCCGACCTGGTCGCGGGCGTGCTGGACACCGACCTCACCACGCTCACGCCGCGCGCCACCCTGAGCGACGTCACCCGCTACTTCGCCACCTACAACCTGGTGTGCGGGCCGGTCGTGGACGAGGACGACCACCTGCTCGGCGCGGTCACCGTGGACGACGTGCTGGACCACCTGCTGCCGGACAACTGGCGGGAAACGGGGCTGACCCATGCCTGAACTGCTGCCGCGCCGCCGCCTCGACCAGCCCCGCCAACCCGGCCGGATCCGCTTCCAGCTCGACCCGGAGGCGTTCGGCCGGTTCTCCGAACGGCTCGCCCGGTTCCTCGGGACCGGCAAGTTCCTGTTCTGGCAGACGCTGCTCGTCGTCGTGTGGATCACGCTGAACCTGGTCGCGGTGAACCTGCGCTGGGACCCGTACCCGTTCATCCTGCTCAACCTGGCGTTCTCCACCCAGGCCGCCTACGCCGCGCCGCTCATCCTGCTCGCCCAGAACCGGCAGGACGACCGCGACCGCGTGTCGCTGGAGGAGGACCGGGCGCGCGCCGCCCAGACCAAGGCCGACACCGAGTACCTCGCGCGCGAACTCGCGGCCCTGCGCATCGCGATCGGCGAGGTGGCGACCCGCGACTACCTGCGCAGCGAACTGGACCGGGTGTTCCGCGAGCGCAAGCGCTCCAGCTTCAAGGACGACCCGCGGTGGGACGACGTCCCGTCGTGACGCCTCACTGCTCGGTGGCCAGGCGGTCGCACCACCGCCCGAACTCCTCCAGCTCCGCCCGGTCGAACACCTCGGCGAAGTGCCGCACGACACCCGTGAGGTGGGTGCCGGACGCTGTTCGCAGGCGGTCCAGCCCCAGCGGGGTCAGCACCGCCACCACGCCGCGGCCGTCGCCGTCGGCACGCTCCCGCAGCACGAGCCCCGCGCGCTCCAGCCGGTCGACGAGCCTGGTCACCCCGGAGCGGGACAGCAGCACGGCGTCGGCCAGCTCCGTCATCCGCAGTCGGTACTGCGGCGCCTCGGCCAGTTGCACGAGGACGTCGTAGGCCGCGAGCGAGAGTCGCTGCTCGGCGATCAGTTCGGCTTCCAGGATCCGAGTGAGTCGCGCGTGGGCCCGGAGGAAGGATCGCCACACCCCGAGCTCGCCGCGGGTGGGCAACCGGGCACTTCCGGTTTCCGGCACGGATAGCAATGTTACGGAAAGCACGCGACCGGCTGCGCCCAGCCCCTTCAAGCCAGGTGACCAACCGGTAGCTTGGTGGGACGCGGCCCCGTCGTAGCCTTGGTGGGACGCGGCAGCGCTCGCCGTAGCATGGCGCTCTACCCCGATCGAAGGCGATCCAGTGACGACGCAGACCCTCCCCTCCGTTGACGACGTGCACAAGGCGCTGGCCGGTGTGCAGGACCCGGAGATCCGGCGACCCATCACCGAGCTGGGCATGGTGAAGTCGGTCACGATCACCGACGGGGTCGTCGACGTGGCCGTGTTCCTGACCGTCGCCGGCTGCCCGCTGCGCGACAAGATCACCGCCGACGTGACCGCCGCCGTGACCGCCCTGGAGGGCGTCCGGCAGGTCCGGGTGGAGCTGGACGTGATGAGCGACGCCCAGCGCACCGAACTGCGCAAGTCCCTGCGCGGCGGCGTCGAGGAGCCGGTCATCCCCTTCGCGCAACCCGGCTCGCTGACCCGCGTGTACTGCGTGGCGTCGGGCAAGGGCGGCGTGGGCAAGTCCAGCGTGACGGTCAACCTCGCGGTGGCGATGGCCCAACGCGGCCTCTCGGTGGGCGTGGTGGACGCCGACATCTACGGCCACTCGATCCCGCGGATGCTGGGCACGGAGGCGCGGCCCACGCAGGTCGAGAAGATGATCATGCCGCCGCAGTCGCACGGCGTGAAGCTCATCTCGATCGGCATGTTCACCCCCGGCAACACCCCCGTCGTGTGGCGCGGCCCGATGCTGCACCGCGCGTTGCAGCAGTTCCTGGCGGACGTGTTCTGGGGCGACCTGGACGTCCTGCTGCTGGACCTGCCGCCCGGCACGGGTGACGTGGCCATCTCGGTGGCGCAGCTGGTGCCCAACGCCGAGATCCTGGTCGTGACCACGCCGCAGCAGGCTGCCGCCGAGGTGGCCGAGCGGGCGGGTTCGATCGCGTTGCAGACCCGTCAGCGGGTGGCCGGCGTGATCGAGAACATGTCGTGGCTGGAACTGCCGGACGGTTCCCGCATGGACGTCTTCGGCGAGGGCGGCGGCGCGACGGTGGCGGAGTCGCTGACGCAGGCCGTGGGCGCCGAGGTGCCCCTGCTGGGCCAGGTGCCCCTCGACCCGCGCCTGCGGGAACAGGGCGACGCCGGCACGCCGATCGTCCTGGCGGAGCCGACTTCCACAGCCGCTCAGGTGCTGACGGGTATCGCCACCAAGCTGTCGGTGCGGTCGCGGGGCTTGGCCGGCCGCCTGCTGAACGTCTCCCCCGCCGGCCGCTGACCCGACACGGGGGCCGGCCTCCGGCCCCCGCTGCCATCATCCCGCGCAGGTACGACACAACGCCGCGTGGCACCACGGGAGCAATCCGCCCGCTCTGACCGACTTGGCGGCTCTGACCGACTTGGCGGCTCGGGAGCGACGTACCGTGCGCTACCGGACCCTCAAGCTTGCCCCCGGATTGTCGTACCCCCGTGGGAAAATGGAGACGGGGGCCGGAGGCCGCAGGTGCGAACCGAACCAGCCACGACCACCAGCCACAACAGCTAGCCACAACCGCCACCCAGCGGCGCCAGCGGATGCCCGTCAGCGGAAGTCCTCAGCGGATAGCGTCAGCCCACGGCATCGGCGAAGGCGTCAGGTCGCGTCGGGGTCGTACGGCGGGCGTTCGCCCTGCTGGAGGGGGCGTTCCTGGGCCACCGAAGGTCCCTCGCCGGCCGCCGGGTAGCCGTTGGGCTTGGGTGCCGGGCTCGTGGTGCCATTGGTAGCGGGCGGGTCGTCCCACAGGTGCTTCGTGATCGCGCGCTTCGGGTCGAAGTTGCGCAGTTCGCGCAAGTCCTCCAAAGGCTTGCGGAGCGACTCGAACTCCGGGCCCATCTCCTGCTTCAACTGGTCGCGCGCACCCGTGGCGTACTCGCGCACCTGGCGGATCGTGCGACCCACCCACGCGGCGGCGGACGGCAGGCGTTCCGGTCCCAGGATGAACAGGCCCGCGACGATGATGATGAGCAGCTCTACCCAGCCGATGCTGTCAAACACGGTGCCCGCCTTCGCTCCACGTCGCTCGAAACCAGCGTAGCCGTCAGTCGGACCGCAACGTCACCTGCACGGTCAGCTCACGGCCCTGCCTGGCCAGGACGACCGGAACCGTTTCCCCGATTTCGTGGTCCCGTACCGCGACGGTCAACTCCGCGGCGTTGCGCACCACGCGGTCGCCGACGCGGGTGATCACGTCGCCCTCTTCGATGCCGGCCGCCTTGGCCGCGCCGCCGTCGGGGACGTTCTGCACGCGGGCGCCCTCCGCGGTCTCCGCCGCGACCGAGCTGACGTTGATGTTCATGTCCGCGTGCTTGACCTGGCCGTCGCGGATGAGGGCCTGCGAGACCTTGCGGGCGTAGTTGCCGTTGATGGCGAAGCCCAGGCCCACCGAGCCGCCGGTCTCGGTCCTGATGGACGAGTTGATGCCGACCAGCGCGCCCGTCGAGTCGACCAGTGCGCCGCCGGAGTTGCCGGGGTTGATCGCCGCGTCGGTCTGGATGGCGTCGTAGGTGACCTGCGGGCCGCCGTTCTCGCCGGCCGCCGTCACGGGGCGGTGCAGGGCGCTGACGATGCCCTCGGTCACCGTGTTGGACAGCGACAGCGGCGAGCCGATGGCCAGCACCGTGTCGCCCACGGCCAGCTCGTCGGAGTTGCCGAACTGGAGGACGGTCGGGTTGTCGACCTGGACCTTGATCACCGCGAGGTCGGTCTTGGCGTCCCGGCCGACGATCTGCGCGACCGCGCGCTTGCCGTCGGTGAAGACCACGGTCAGCTTGGCCGTCGTGTCCTGCACGGCCGGCGCGACCACGTGGTCGTTGGTGAGCACGTACCCCGCGCCGTCGATCACCACGCCGGAGCCGACGCCCGCCACGTTCGCGCCCTTGAACTCGATCGACACCACGCTGGGCGTCACGCGCTTGGCGATGTCCGCGACCGACCCGACCGGCCGCTCCTTGCCCGGCTTGACCTCGGCCAGCGTCACGCCGCTGTCGGTCAGCGGGTTGCCCGCGCGCCCGAACAGCCAGCCGACGACACCACCCACCGCACCCAGCAGCAACGCCACGACCAGCAGCAACGCCAACGCCGTCGGCTTCACGCGCCGACCGAACAGCAGCTCGGGAACGCTGAGCTGCGGGCCTGGCGCGGTGACGGGCTTCTTCTCGACCTCGGGTTCCTCGGTGACCGCCGGCGGTCCGATGACCGCGCTCGCGCCCGGGTCCCGCCACTCGTCACCGGCGGGCTTGCCCTGCCAGAAGACCGGCTCGACCTCGGGTTCGCCGTCGACGTCCAGCGGCGGGCGCTGGAGCAGCTCCGCCGTGCCGTTCGGGCGACCGAAAGCGGTGCTCAACGCCTCGGGCGGCGGCGGTGCGAGCTGGACGCCGCCGTTCAACACCGGCCGGTCGCCGGAGAACGCGCCCTCGACGCCCTGCGGGCGGCCGAAGACGAACGCCTGACCGGGGTCCACGGCGGGGCGCTGGAGGGGACGTGGCGCGAGCCTGCGGTGTGCCCCGTCGTCCACGCCGGACCTGGGGGTCCCGTTGCCCTCTGGCGGACCGCCCTGTTGTGGCTCGCTCATCGCTCCCCGCACGTCGGTGATGCCCGGTGTTGCGGGGTCCATCGTGCCTTGTGACCGGTGAAGTTGTCGTCAGCGGTTCAGCGGGCGAGCAGGTGGTCGGTGCCCGCGCCCGCGCCGGTCAGGTCCGCTCGGTCGTTGACCAGTTGCGGCGCCACGACGGGCGGCGGTGGCGGGTTGCCCTGGGCCGGTGTCGGCGCCGGTTCCTCACTGCCCGGCACGACCAGTGCCAGAGCGCCGAGCATCAGGCCCGACACGACCACGCCGGCGCCTTGCCGGGCCCGCCGGCCGCCGAACCGGCTGCCCGTCCCAAAAGGGCGGCTCGACCCCAGCACGGGTCCGCTGCCGAACGCCACGCGGTCGGGTCGCTGCACGGCCACCAGCTGACCGTCCTCCGTCACCGCGAGGCCGTCGGGCGCGCTGGGCAGCTCGACCTCCTGCGGGATCGCGCCGAGCCGGGCCAGCAGGCCGGCGGGCGCGCACGGCGTCTCGGCGGCACGCACGGCGGACCGCGCCTGCTGCTGCGAGTAGGCCTCCGCGGCGCAGAACGGGCAGCGCGCAAGGTGCGCCGCCGCACGGCTGTGGGCCGAGGCCGACAGCTCGCCGTCGACGAAGGCGACGACCGCGTCGGGCAGCAGGTGCTGCTCGGGCAGTCCCCAACCTCGCAGGTCGGTCATGCAGAGTCCTCCTGAACGAGACCCCGACGGCGTTCGAGTGCGGCACGCAGGGCCTGGCGGCCCCGGTGGATCCTGCTCCTCACGGTACCCAGTTTCACGCCGAGGGTGGCGCCGATCTCCTCGTAGGACAGCCCTTCCACGTCGCACAGCACCACGGCCGCCCGGAAGTCCGGGGGCAGTTCGTCCAGCGCGGCCTGGAGGTCGGGGTCGAGGTGGGTGTCGTGGTAGACCTGCTCGGGGCTAGGGTCGTCGCCCGCGAGTCGGTCGGTGTCCTCGGGCAGGCCCTCCATGCGGAACTTGGAGCGGCGGCGGGCCATGTCGAGGAACAGGTTCGTGGTGATGCGGTGCAGCCAGCCTTCGAACGTGCCCGGCTGGTACGACGCGAGCGACCGGAAGACGCGGATGAACGTCTCCTGGGTCAGGTCCTCGGCGTCGTGCTGGTTGCCGGTCAGGCGGTAGGCCAGCCGGTAGACCCGGTCGGCGTGGTCGCGGACGACCTGGTCCCACGTCGGCACGATCCATTCCGTGTCGTCGATGGGAGCGGTGGCGGTGTACGGCTGCGTTGGCATCGGGCGGTGAAGCACCTCCAGGTGGGCCGGCTGCCCTGCTGCACGGTTCAACGCTCCCTGCGGCGGGCGTGTTCCCGTGTGTCGTGCGTGGCCCCAAGCTTGCTGGCCTCCCTTATAACCATCGTGAGAGTCGCCTGAGAGCTCGCTGAGAATTCCGGTTCACGGGAGATTCACCCGCCCGGCCGCGTCCGGCGTTAACCTCCGTCCTGTGGATGCGCCGCTGCGCGAGTACGTGGAGCGCTACCTGCCCGAGGACGCCGTGGTCACGGCCGCTCGGGCGCGTGGCGAGGAGCTGGGTTGCGTGCCGATCGGCCCCGGCGGCGGCGCCGCGCTGCGCTTCCTGGCGGCGGCGTTGCAGGCCAAGGCCGTCGTCGAGGTCGGCACGGGTGCCGGCGTGGGCGCGTTGTACCTGCTCAGCGGCATGCCGACGGCGGGCATCCTGACCTCCATCGACGTGGAGCCCGCGCACCAGCGGGCGGCTCGGGTGGCCTTCGCGGAGGCCGGCGTGGGCGCGTCCCGCACGAGGCTGATCATGGGCCAGGCCCTGGACGTCCTCCCCCGCCTCACCGACGGGGGCTACGACCTGGTGTTCGTGGACGCGGCGAAGTCCGAGTACCCCAAGTACCTGGAGGAGGGCGTGCGCCTGCTCCGGCCGGGCGGCGTCATCGCCTTCGACAACATCCTCTGGCACGGCCGGGTGGTCGACGCCTCCCGGCGCGACCCGGACACCCAGGCCATGCGGGACGTGGCCCGAGCCGTCCGCGAGGACGACCGCCTGGTCCCGGTGATCCTCCCGCTGGGCGACGGTCTTCTGGTCGCCGCGAAGGTTTAGGCCCGTCCGGCGTACGTAGCGGTACGTATTGCCGCTGCCCTCGGCTGAGCACCACGATCGGAATGGAAATCCCCTTCCGATCGTGAGGTCAATCGATGAAAAGGTCGTTACGCGCGCCCGGCCGGAGAAGAACGTTGACCGCCCTGCTTTGCGCGACATTGACGGTCACCCTCCTCCCCGGCCAGGCATCCGCCGGAACACCCGAACCGTCCACCAATGCCGCAGTTCCCACCAATGACGACGTAGTGATCGCACAGCGGTTGCAGACGATGGTGCAACCCGTGCTGACGGCCGTGGCAGCCGACACGCAGGTACGGGCGCTGGTCCGCACCATCGCCGCCCGGCAGTTCGACGGCGACACGAACGCGTTGTTGTCGACCGTCGTGCGGGAAGCCGAGGAATCGCGGATCGTCAACCCGACCGAACCGCGGTGGGTCGCGCTCAAGAACGGCATCGCCCAGCTCGCCAACGTCAACGGGTTCGCCTACAACCCGCAGATCTACATCCCCAACCAGGACGAAGGCGTCCTCGCCGGGGACAGCGTCGTGGTCGCCGTCGCGCCGGCCGACGAATCGCTGACCACCGTGCCCGGCTACGTCCTGAACTCGGCCGGGCAGGTGCAGCAGACGCCCACCGCGATCGACGAGGCGTACGTCGAGACCAAGGAGGTGTGGGTGCTCTCGGTCAACGAGTCCGCACCCACCAACCCCACCACGACGACGCTGGAGGCCGTCCCCCTGAGTGAGGCCGGGCCGGGCGTGCTGGCGACCTGCAACCCGACCGGAACGCGCAACAACAAGGGCTTGGAATACTTGCAGAAGTGGCGCGTGCCCAACCGCAGCGAATTCGGCGGCTGGTTCGAGGGCAAGCGCGAGATGCGCGCGATCGTGCTCACCACCACCGGGGTCACGATCCGCACGATCGCTTTCCCCAGCATCAAGAAGAAGTACATCGACCGCTGGCAGAATTCGGACCTGTTCATCACCACCTGGGACCGCGCGCAGTGGGGTGACGTGCTGGGCTACCAGTGGTACGAAGAGGACGGCGGCCCGGAAGTCAGCATCGGCGTGTCGATCCCGTTCTACGGCGGCAACATCAACGCCAGCGTCAAATGGCGCAAGCGCGACGACAACGGCGGCAGCGCCGCGGTGATGTTCTCGGAATCGACCTACCTGGAGTACAACACGGGCAAGGTCGCCTTCAGCATGTGCAGCCAGGGCGGTGACGGCGGCACGGGGTACGACAACTTCGCCCGCACCGGCATCGCCGCCGCGTCCAGCACGTACCCGGGGTACTCACCCGCACGGGTCAACGACGGCAGCGCAAACACCAGCCTGGGCGGCGCGTACAGCTGGGCGAACAACGCGGGCACCTACCCGCCGGGCAACCCCGAGTGGGTACAAGTCGACTTCGGCGTCGACAAGACCTTCCGCCGGGTCGTCGTCCACACCAGCGCCGGGTACCCGATCAAGGACTTCGACGTGCAGGTCTGGAACGGCGTCACCTTCGTGTCCGTGGCCGCGGTGCGCAACAACACGGCGCTGAGCACGACGGTCACCTTCGCCACCGGCCCGCGGACGTCCCGCCTGGTCCGCATCCTGGGCCTGAGCGGCCCCACCCACCAACCGGGATACGTGCGGGTCAACGAGCTGGAGGTCTACGCGGCCTAACCGGCTGAACGTGAACGGGCTGCGTGCCGGCGAAAGCAGGGAGCCGGCACGCAGCTCTCACGCCCCGCCGAACGCCCGTTCGGCGGCTTCGGCTTTGCTGGTCACGCCGAGCTTGCGGTACACGTTCTCCAGGTGCTTCTCCACCGTTCGCACGCTGATCCGCAGCACCTGTGCGGCTTGTGCACTTGTACGGCCGCCGCGCACCAGCCACAGCACATCGGATTCACGTGCTGTCAGGTTCGCGGTGATGGCCGCCGGCCTGGTCCGCGTGATGGTCTCGGAAAGCAGCAGCGCCGCGGACATGTTGTGCCTGTACAGCCGCACGGTGAGCCGCCGCGATCCGCGGGTCACGACGTACGGCTGCGGCGCGAGGGTTTGGCCGGCCAGCCACGCCCCGAGCTCCTCGGGCAAGACCCCGCCTTCCCGTCCCGGCCTGCGGAAATAGGTCGTGAGGAGGAGCCTGGCCGACCGGTTGGCGACCCTGATCCGGCCGAGCGGCCCGAGCAGGACGACCCCGTAGGCGGTGTCGTCGACCCCCTCCAGGGCGACCAGCGCGGAGTCGAACCACGACCGGGCCGACGCGGTGGCCACCAGGTTGGCCAGGTACGGCCGGGCGAGCCGCGTCAAGGCCAGTTCGGCGTCGGTGAAGTCGGACCGGCCGCGGTTGAACACCAGGATGGTCGACACGCCGAGATCCGCGGTGAGCCGGCAGACCAGTTGGTGCGCGATGCCGAGCGGCCGGTAGAACTCCTGGTAGATGCCCAGGTCGCGCACCTGGCGCAGACCGGCCACGTCACTCAGCCTGGCCGCGTCCAGGTCGGCGGTGCGCAGGAAGTGCCGCAGGAGCGGGTGTTCGGGCACGTGCCGGGTGAAGACCTCTTCCAGCTCGCTGGTCTCCCACGCGTCCGGCACGGACAACTGCTCGCTGCGGCCGGTCCTCGGGTCGATCGACTGGTAGGCGACGATGTCGCCGCCGACCACTTCGGTGATCGTCGACAACACCTGACGGCGCACGTCTTCGGTGCCCGGTTGTTCGACATCTCGCAGTGCCGCAAGCAGCTTGTTGAGGTCGGCCTCCCGAATCCCCGCCACATCGACGAGCGTACGAGCGTCACGACGCCTCGGGGTGCGAGCGACCGAACCGCGCCCGGTACTCCGAGGGGCTGAGCCCGGTCCGCCGCCGGACCTGCGCCCGCAGGTTGGACACCGACCCCAGCCCCGACCGCCGCGCCACCACGTCCAGCCGCACCTCGTCGCGCTCCAGCAACGTGCACGCCAGGTCCACCCGTGCCGCCGTCAGCCAGGCCAGCGGGGTCGTGCCCACCTCCTGCTGGAACCGCCGGTGCAGGGTCGCCGGGCTCACCGCGGCGCGACCGGCCAGCGCCGACACCGTCAACGGCTCGTCCAGCCGCTCCCGCGCCCAGTCCAGCAGCGGTGTCAGGGACGTGTCCGGCACCGTCGGCACCGCGCGCTTCACGAACTGGCGCTGCCCGCCGTCCCGGTGCGCCGCGAACACCAGCCGCCGGGCCACAGTGTTCGCCACCTCGACCCCGTGGTCCAGCCGGACGAGGTGCAGCCCGAGGTCCAGCGCCGCCGCGCTCCCCGCCGCCGTGTACACGCCGTCCTCCACGTACAGCACGTCGGGAACCACCGTGACCTGCGGGAACAGGGACCGGAACCGGTCGGCCCACCGCCAGTGCGTGGTGGCCGTGCGCCCGTCCAGCACCCCGGAGTACCCCAACGTGAACGCCCCGGTGCAGAAGCTGACCAGCCGCGCGCCCCGCGCCCCAGCGGCCCGGACGGCGTCCAGCACGGCCTCGGGCGGCCTCGCCTCCGGATCGGGCCGGTTGGGCACGATCACCGTGTCCGCGTCCTCCACGGCTTCCAACCCGGGCACCCCGGACAGCGTGAAGAACCCGTTGTGCATGGTCACCGGCCCTGGGGCGCACAGCGTGAACGAGTACCACGGCCGGTCGCCCAGCTCCGGCCGCGCCAACCCGAACAGCTCGGTGGCGACCCCCATCTCGAACGGGTTGGACCCGTCGTCGACGATCATCACCACGCGGTGCGAGGAACCAGGCGACATGTGCGATTCCTAGCACTCACCCCGTCCACACCGCCACCACCAGCATGGACGCATGAACATCGACCAGGCCCTGGCGAGCTTCGACGACCTGTGGAGCCCGCGCGTGCTCGCGACCGTCAACGACTACGACGTCCGCGTGGCCAAGGTGCAGGGCGAGCACGTCTGGCACGCGCACGCCGACACGGACGAGTTCTTCCTCGTCCTGCACGGTGAACTCGACATCGCCCTGCGCGACCGGACCGTCCACCTGCGCAAGGGCGACACGTTCGTGGTCCCGAAGGACGTCGAGCACAAACCGTCCTCCGCGGACGGCGCCCACATCCTCATGATCGAGCCGACCGGCACGCTGAGCGTCGGGGACCGCCACGAGGAGGTCCCCGACCACGTCGACGTGACCACCGGTCACGCGCTCACGACGCCGTGACGCCCTTCCCCAGCACGGTCACGCCGCCGGCCGACACCGTGTAGCGCTGCCGGTCCATCGCGTGGTCCACGCCGATCAGCGCCCCGTCCGGCACGACCACGTTCTTGTCCAGGATCGCCCGCCGCACCACCGCGCCGCGCCCGATCCGCACACCCGGCAGCAGCACGCTGCCCTGCACCACCGAGCCGCTCTCCACGACCACGTCCGACGAGACCACGGACCCGTGGATGGTGCCGGAGATGATCGACCCCGGTCCGACCATCGAGTCCTCGGCGCTGCCGCCCGCGATGAACTTCGCCGGCGGCAGCGGCGGGGTCGCCGTCCGGATCGGCCAGGCCTGGTTGTAGAGGTTGAACACCGGCCGCACCGACACCAGGTCCATGTGCGCCTCGTAGTAGGCGTCGATGGTCCCCACGTCCCGCCAGTAGCCGCGGTCGCGCTCGGTCTCTCCGGGCACGACGTTGTCGGAGAAGTCGTAGACGTGCGCCTGGCCCTGATCGACCAGCATCGGGATGATGTCGCCGCCCATGTCGTGGTCGGAGTCCGGGTTGGCCGCGTCCGCCCGCAGCGCCTCCAGCAGGGCCTCCGTGGTGAACACGTAGTTGCCCATCGAGGCGAACGTGACCTCCGGGTCGCCCGGCACGTGCGGCGGGTCGGCGGGTTTCTCCAGGAACCGGGTGATCTGCCCGAACTCGTCGGAGTCGATGCACCCGAACGCCTTGGCCTCCGCGCGCGGCACCCGGATGCCCGCCACCGTCACGCCCGCGCCGGACTGGATGTGCTGGTCGACCATCTGACCGGGGTCCATCCGGTACACGTGGTCGGCGCCGAAGATGACGACGTGGTCCGGCTTCTCGTCGTTGACCAGGTTCAGCGACTGGAAGATCGCGTCGGCGCTGCCGGTGTACCAGCGGGGGCCGAGGCGCTGCTGGGCCGGGACCGGCGTGACGTACTGTCCGAGCACATTGGACAGCCGCCACGTGGTGGAGATGTGCCGGTCCAGCGAATGGGATTTGTACTGCGTCAGCACGCAGAGCCGGACGAACCCGGCGTTGACGAGGTTGGACAGCACGAAGTCGACGAGCCGGTAGTTACCGCCGAAGGGCACCGCGGGCTTTGCCCGGTCGGCGGTCAACGGCCACAACCGTTTGCCTTCGCCACCGGCGAGGACAATTCCTAGTACATGCGGTTGCCCTTTCACGACAACGACCCTAACCGTGCGGCGACCCGCCCACCACGGCGAAGTAACGCAGACCCGCGCTGTTCACCCGGACGTCCGGCACCCCGGGGTTACGGTGGGCGGCGTGCGAATTGGACTGCTGACACGGGAGTACCCGCCGGAGGTCTACGGCGGAGCCGGGGTGCACGTCGGTTGCCTCGTGCCGAGGCTGCGGGAGCTGGTGGACGTGGACGTGCACGCCTTCGGCGGGCCGCGACCGGACGCCGTCGCCCACAACCCGGCGCCGTCCCTGGACGGCGCGAACGCGGCGCTGGGGGTGCTGTCGGCGGACCTGGAGATCGCCGCGGCGCTGGGCGGGGTGCAGGTGGCGCACTCCCACACCTGGTACGCCAACATGGCCGGGCACCTGGCGAAACTGCTCCACGGCATCCCGCACGTGGTCACCGCGCACTCGCTGGAGCCGCGCCGGCCGTGGAAGGCCGAGCAGCTCGGGGGCGGGTACCGGATCTCGTCGTGGGTGGAGCGCACCGCGTACGAGGCGGCGGACGCGGTCATCGCGGTGAGCGACGGGATGCGGGCCGACGTGCTGGACTGCTACCCGGCGCTGGACCCGGCCCGGGTGCACGTGGTGCGCAACGGCATCGACACCGCCGAGTACCACCCGGTGGAGGAGACGGACGCGCTGGTGCGGCACGGGATCGACCCGGCGCGCCCGATCGTCACCTTCGTCGGGCGGATCACCCGGCAGAAGGGCGTGGGGCACCTGGTCGCCGCCGCGCACCGGATCTCGCCGGAGGCCCAGGTCGTGCTGTGCGCGGGCGCGCCGGACACGCCGGAGATCGCCGAGGAGACCCGGCTCGCGGTGGCGGAGCTGGCGGCGGCGCGGCCCGGGGTGGTGTGGATCCAGCAGATGCTGCCGCAGGCGGACGTGCGGCAGATCCTGAGCCACTCGGCGGTGTTCGTGTGCCCGTCGGTGTACGAGCCGCTGGGGATCGTGAACCTGGAGGCGATGGCGTGCGGCACCGCCGTGGTGGCGTCGGACGTCGGCGGCATCCCCGAGGTGGTGGACCACGACCGGACCGGGCTGCTGGTGCACTACTCGGCCGACGACGAGGCCGCGTTCCGGACCGGGCTGGCGGACGCGGTGAACGCGCTGCTGGCGGACCCGGCTCGGGCGCGGGCGTTCGGCGTCGCCGGGCGGGAGCGGGCGGTGCGGGAGTTCTCGTGGGCGACCGTGGCCGAGGAGACCGTGGCGGTGTACGAGGCGGCCCTCTCGAACAGCGTTAAGTGATCACCTTCCTCCGCTAATGTGATGTGAGTCACAGCAACAAAACGCAACCCCTGAGCGTTCCAACGGCCTTTATCCAGTAGGGGATCGACTACTGGGGGTCATCATGCGGTGGGTTGTGCTCGTCTGCCTGCTCTTGGCGGGCTGCGGCGCGGCGCCGGAGCGCACGGCGGCGGAACCGGTGCCGCTCACCATCGGCGGGAGGCCGGTGGTGGACGCGCAGGGGTTGCAGATGCAGGCCGAGGCGGAGCTGAGCTACACCCTCAGCTTCGGGTACGTGGCGCGCGCCGGTGACGCGGTGAACTGCTGGTTCGCCCGCACCGGCGCGCAGGACGAGGTGGACCGGCGGCTGTGGTGCGGCCCCGTGCAGGTGCCCGGCACGGCCGCGTCCACCGACTGGGTGCCGGTGCCGCTGAAGGAGGTCGAGCAGAGCGACGGCGGCGTGCGGCTGGAGGTCGAGCCGCCGCAGGTGCCGGACCCGGGCAACCGGAGCACACCGCTGGGCAGGCTGGTGCGCACCGACGGCCGGGAGGCCGACGCGAACCAGGGCGCGGGTCTCGCGGGTCCGGACTTCCTCGCCGTGCAGCCCGACGACGGCCGGCCGCTGGACGCCGCGTCGGGCCTGGTCCGGGACGACCAGCTGGCGCTGCGGATCACCGGGTACGGGAGCCCGGAGTCGTGGACGACCGAGCGGGGCGAGCTGCGCGCCGAGCACGGGGTGCGGCTGCGGGTGCTGCGGCTGTCGGTGGAGCGGCTGCGGGAGACGGACACGGCGTTCCGCCAGGCGCCGTGGAGCGGGTGGCTGCCGCAGCCGCCGGAGGCCGCCCTCCAGGTGCCGGGCAAGCGCCACGCCCTGCCGACCGACCGGCTGCCGGAGACCGGGTCGGTGTTCGTGGTCTACACCGTGCCCGACGCCGGCGGTCAGGAGGCGTTGGTGCTGAACACGGTCGGCGCGAAGTCGTTGGAACAGCGCGTGGAGGTGCCTTCGGGGGTCGTGCTGGGCGATCCCGTCGCGGCGCTGCGCCGCCCGGCGGGTCCGGAGCAGCCGACACCGGTCGCCCACCGGGTCAAGGTCGGCGGTGACGAGGGTGCCGTGCGGGTCGAGCGGGTCCGCCTGGGCCGCCAACGCCCGGTGAACGTGGACGGCCAGCGGTACGGGTTGGCGACCGCGTCCGCGCCGGACAAGGCCCTGCTGGAACTGCGCCTCCAGGGCGAGGACCTGCCGCAGACCGCGGGGGCGGCGCTGACCAAGGACCTGGTGGTGGTGACCTTGCCGGACGGGACCCGGGCGCCGGCGGTGGGCGCGCGCTACGGCGGCGACACCTTCCCGGTGGCGGTGGTGGTCGAGGTCCCGGCGGACGTCCGCTCGGTCTCGGTCTCGGTGACCGCGGGGACGGTGGAACTGCCGATCCTGGGCGCGGTCGCGCTCGAACCCGGCGACCCGGCGGTGGTGCCTCTCGACTTCTGATCAGGGGCGGAGTGCCGGCCGGGGGTCGCGGAGTGCCGGCCGGGGGTCGGGGAGTCCTGGCCGGAGGCGGCGGGATCCTGGCCGGGGGTCGCGGAGTTCTGGGCGCGGGTGGCGAACAGGACCGCGACCGCCGCCAGGGCGAGCCAGCCGATCACCAGGGCGACCAGCCCGGACCAGCCCCACTGCTGGTAGGCCGTGCTGCCCGCCGTCCCGCCCGCGCTGCTGCCCACGTAGAAGGCGAACAGGTACGCGCCCGACGCGGGTCCCTTCGCGCGCGCCCGTGCGCCGACCCAGCCACTGGCCACGGCGTGCACCGCGAAGAACCCGCCGGTGAACACCGCCAGCCCCACGCCGACCGCGACCAGGCTGTCGGGCACGGTGGCCAGGGTGCCGACCGCGGTGATCGCCAGCGCCGCGACCGCGATCACCGCCCGCCCGTGCCGGTCGGCCAGCCGGCCCGCCACGGCCGAGCACACCCCGCCCGCCGCGTACGCCAGGAACACCAGGGAGGCCAGGCTCGGCGGCAACGCCAGCCGGAACGCGATCACGTTGAACAACGACACGAACGCGGACACCACGAGCACCGCGACGGCGTACAGGGCCACCAGCACGGGGTCGGTCAAGGCCGAGCGCAACCCGGCCTCGCGTCGGACCGACGGCTTGCCCGCGGGCAGGTAAAAGGCCGTGACCAGGGCGCATGCCAGTGCGAAACCGCCGACCAGGCCCAGGGCACCGCGCCAGCCCAGCCAGTCCGTCCCGATGCCGGCGAGCAGCCGCCCGATCATGCCGCCCGCGCTGTTCCCCGCGATCAACGCGCCGATCGCCGCACCGATCGCGGCGGCCTCGTCGGCCAGGAACGCCATCGCCACCGCCGGGACGCCCGCCGTCGCCACGCCTTGCAACACGCGCAACGCGAGGAACACCGGGTAGCTCGGCGCGAGCGGCAGCAGGAGCCCGATCACGGCCGCGAGCAGTACCGACCACACGATCACCCGCCGCCGCCCGACCCGTTCCGCCAGCACGGCGCACGGGATCACGGCCAGCGCCAACGCCCCGGTCGCCGCGCTCACCGCCAGCGACGCGGTGCCCGGTCGGAGTCCGAACTCGGCCGCGAGCTGCGGCAGGACCGGCTGCGGCGCGTACAGCAGCGCGAAGGTCGCCAGGCCGGTCGAGACGGTGGCCGTGGTGAGGCGGGTCGGCATGTTGTCGACGCTAAACTATGCGTCCAATACGTTGATTCAGCACAATTGATGCTGTGATGGATGAATTGGCCCCGAAACTGGCCGTGCTCCGGGCGTTGGCGGAGGACGAGCACGTGACGCACGCGGCGCTGGCGGTCGGCGTGCCGCAGCCCACGGTCAGCCGGTGGCTGGCGTCGATGGGCGAGTCGCTCGGGTCGCCGCTGGTGGTGCGCAGCGGCCGGCGGGTGCGGCTGACCCGGGCCGGGCGGCTGCTGGCGTCGGCGGCGGACCGGGCGCTCGCGGTGTTCGAGGCCGGGCACCGGGCGGCGGTGGAGGAGGTCGACCCGTCGCGCGGGATGGTCGCCCTCGGGTTCCTGCACCTGCTCGGGCGGTCGCTGGTGCCCGAGTTCGTGCGCGGGTTCCGCGGAGCGCACCCGCACGTGCGGTTCCGGCTGGTGCAGGACTCGCGGCGGGTCGTGCTGTCCCACCTGGAGGACGGGGTCGTGGACCTGGCGCTGGTCGCGCCGCCGCCGGAGGGCTCGACCTTCGAGCACGCCGTGGTCCGCACGCAGGAGCTGGTCCTGGTGCTGCCGCCGGGGCACCGGCTGGCGGGCCGGGACGCCGTCGAGGTCGCCGAGTTGGCCGACGAGGAGTTCGTCGGGCTGGAACGCGGCTACGGGCTCCGGCAGATCACCGACGACCTGTGCGCGGCGGCCGGGTTCGTGCCGCGCCTGGCGTTCGAGGGGCAGGAGACGGAGACCGTCCGCGGCCTGGTCGCCGCCGGCCTCGGGGTCGCGCTGCTGCCGCACGCCGAGGGTCCGACCGGCCTGGTGGAGCTGCCGCTGTCCCCGCGCGCCCGCCGCGAGATCGCCCTGGTGTGGTTGGCGGACGTCCCGCTGCCGCCGGCGGTGCGGGCGTTCCGGGACCACGTTCGGGACGCTTGACCGGGTGGTCGAACGCGTGGCGTGAAGGGAAAAAGGCGGAATTTCTCCCTATCGAGGGATGCGGCACACGATGGCGTGGAGCCGAATGCGGCGGTCCTGGCACCGGGCCACGATGAGCGGGAAAGCCCGAACCCCGAGGAGGAATCCGTGCGCAACCTCGTCCGCCTGGTCGCGGCCACCGCGTTGTCCCTGCCCGTGCTCGTCGGCGCCGCCGGACTGGCGTCCGCCGACTCCGCGGGCTACTTCGGGGACACGCTCGGCGTGGGCCCGTTGGGGCTGACCTACGACGACACGGATGCCGGCGCCCACGACGGCGAAGCCTTCTACCACAACGAGCACATCCACACCGGTGAGCTGGGCACGTTCGTGGGCCACACGTGGTCCTGGGCGGACGACGGCGACCACCACGGCGAGCACGGCGACCACGACGGCCCCTCGGCGGAGCACTACGGCGAAGTCATCCACATCAGCCCGTTGGGCTTCTTCACCCATTCCCACGGCAGTTTCGCCGAATCGGACTGAGCCCCCGAACCGGACTGAGCTCCCGGAACCGGACTGAGCTCCCGAACCGGACCGGGCTCCCGAACCGGACCGAGCCCGATCCGGACCCGAGCCCCCGTCCGAACCGAGCGCCCGGCCGCTGAGCGGACAGCGATTCCGCTCAGCGGCCGTGGCTGTTCTCAGCGGCCATAGCCCGCCACGAATTCCACGAGGGTGCGCGCGGCGAAACCGGTCGCGCCCGCCACCACCTCGTCGTAGTTCTTCTCCGACCGCGCCGGGCCGGCGATGTCCAGGTGCGCCCACGGCAGCCCGCCGGTGAACTCGCGCAGGAACAGCGCGGCCGTGATGCCGCCCGGACCGGGCGGGCACTGGCGCAGGTCGGCGATGTCGCTCTTCACGTCCTCCGCGAGGTCTTCCAGCAGCGGCATCCGCCACCAGGCCTCGCCGACCCGCGTGCCGGCGTCCGCGACCGCCGCCGCCACCGCGTCGTCGGAGGCGAACAGGCCGCCGGTCCGCACGCCCAGGCTGATCTTCATGGCCCCGGTGAGGGTGGCGACGTCCACCAGCACGTCCGCGCCGAGCTCGTCCACCGCGTAGGCGAGGGCGTCGGCCATCACCATCCGGCCCTCGGCGTCGGTGTTGGTCACCTCGGTGGTCAGGCCGCCGAAGTGCCGCACGACGTCACCAGGGCGGTAGGACGTGCCGGACACGTGGTTCTCCGCCGAAGGCACCAGACCCGTCACCCGGACGGGGAGGCTGCGCCGGGCGATGGCGATCATGGCTGCGATGACGGCCGCGCCGCCGGCCATGTCCGTGCGCATGAGGTGCATGCCCTCGGCGGGCTTGACGGAGATGCCGCCGGTGTCGAACGTGATGCCCTTGCCGACCAGCACGATGTGCGGGCCGGTCGACGCGCCCTCCCAGGTCAGGTGCACCAGGCGGGGCGGCCGGGACGAACCCGAACCCACCGCCAGCACCCCGCCGAACCCGCTGCGGGCCAGCCACTTCTCGTCGCGGACCTCGACCCCGAGCCCCGGCACCGCCCCGGCCAGCTTGGCGGCGGTCGTGGCCAGCCACGCCGGGTCCTTGACGTTGGACGGGGCGTTGGCCAGGTCGCGGGTCAGGGCGGTGGCGGCGGCCAGGTCCACGGCGACCCGCACGTCCCCGGCGTCCGCGCCGACCAGGCGCAGCGACTTGATCCGCTTCGGCGCGTCCTGCCCGGTCACCTTGAACCGGTAGCCGCCCAGGACCAGGCCGAGCACGAAGGACCGCACGTCGGCGTCGGGCGTGAGCAGCACGTCGAACGTGGTGGCCCCGCCGCGCTCGACGTCGCCGTTCAGGGCGCGCACCAGGCCCGCGCCGGCCGTGCGCCAGTCGGACGGGGCGCCCGCGCCGACGCCCAGCACCCAGCACCCGTCCTGCTTGGTGGTCGTGCCCGCCCCGCCGGTGACCTCGGCGGTCACCTCGACGTCCGCCCCGCCCGGACCGAGGACGACCGGGTCGCCGGGTGTCGCCAGCACGACCGCGCCCACGCCGCGGCGGACCGTGTCGGCCGCCTCGACGGCGAGAAGGGGTGTGGGCAGGGGCAGGCGCACGGCAGGGTCCTCCACGTACTCGGGTCGGGTCACGACGTAGCGATGCCCCGGTTCCACTGTGGAACCGGGGCGTCGACGATTCTCGCTCCGGCTGGGGTCAGCCAGCGGCTGCCTTGAGGGCGTCGCCCAGGGCGTTGGCCTCGTCCGCCGACATCTCGACGACGAGGCGCCCCCCACCCTCGAGTGGAACGCGCATCACGATGCCACGCCCCTCCTTGGTGACCTCAAGGGGACCGTCGCCGGTCCGGGGCTTCATGGCCGCCATCGCGTGCTCCCTCCGTCAACTTCTTCCCCGTCCGACCAGGGCCGGATACCGACCCATTCTCCCCTATGCGGACTCGGCGGCGAAACCGAACCGATCTTCTCGTCGGCGCCGGGAGTGGTTGACGATCTTGGTCAACGCCCAGTTCAGGGCCAGGATCGCCGTGCCACAACGATTTCCGCCGCGCTTTTTCTCCCGTCACCTGGTTGTGACCAATTCGGCGGCTGTGGCGTGTCGCGGGGTCGCCCTGACAGACTCGGAACCCGTGCGGGCACGTTCGGCGCTCTTCGACGTCTACGGCGGCCACCTGCGGGAGCGGGGTGGCGCCGCGACCATCGCCGCCCTCGTCCGGCTGCTCGAACCGCTGGACTTCGCCGCGCCCGCCGTCCGCACCGCCGTGTCCCGCACCGTGCGGCAGGGCTGGCTGGAGCCGGTCCGCCTGCCGTCGGGGCCCGGCTACGCCATGACCCCGCGCGCGGAGCGCCGGCTGGACGAGGCCGCCGCGCGCATCTACCGGACCCGGCCGTCCACGTGGGACGGTCGCTGGCACGTCGTGGTGCTGGAGGAGCTGCCCGCCCGCGAGGCGCGGGACCGGCTGGCGTCCTCGCTGCAACTGCTCGGCTACGGGGCGTTGGGCCCCGTGACGTGGATCGCACCCCGGCCGTCCCCGGAGCTGGCCGACGTGCTGGCCGGCGAGGGTGTGGTGGCGAGCACCTTCCACGGCGAGCACGAGGGCGAGCCGGCCGCGCTGGCGGCGCGGGCGTGGGACCTGGGCACGCTGGGCCGCGACTACGCCCGGTTCGTCGCCGAGTGGGCGCCGGTGGTGTCCGCTGTGGACGGTACGTCGCCCGCCGGGGCGTTCGCGGCGTCCCAGCGCTTCCTGCACGCGTGGCGGAAGTTCCTGTTCCGCGACCCCGGACTGCCCCGCGAACTGCTGCCGGAGGACTGGCCGGGCACCGCGGCGGCCGAGTTCTTCGACCAGCACACCGCACGGCTCGCGCCCGCGGTGCGCAAGTTCGTGGACGACAGCCTCGACTAGTGCATGGAGGTCCCACCCGTGTCCGAACTCCTCGTCGACGACGCCGACGGCGTTCGCACCTTCACCCTGAACCGGCCCGAGTCGTACAACTCGTTCACGGTGGCGTTGAAGGAGCAGTTGCTGGCGGCCGTCCAGGAGACCGCCGCGGACCCGTCGGTGCGCGCGGTGGTGATCACCGGCGCCGGCAAGGCGTTCTGCGCGGGCCAGGACCTCAAGGAGCACATCGCGCTGCTGGAGGCCGGCGACCCGGCCCCGTTGCACACCGTCGAGCGGCACTACAACCCGCTGGTCAAGGCCATCGTGGGGATGCCGAAGCCGGTGATCGCGGCGGTCAACGGGATGGCGGCGGGCGCCGGGGCGTCCCTGGCGTACGCGTCGGACCTGCGGGTCGCGGCGGTGTCGGCGAAGTTCCTGATGGCGTTCGCGAACGTCGGCCTGACGGCGGACTCGGGCGCGTCCTGGACCCTGCCCAGGCTCATCGGCCACGGTCGGGCGATGGAGATGATGCTGCTGGCGCAGCCGGTGCCCGCCGAGGAGGCGCTGCGCATCGGCATGGTGAACCAGGTCGTGCCGGACGGCGAGGCCCTGTCCACGGCCCAGGCCCTGGCCCGCAAGCTGGCGGCGGGGCCGACCACGGCCTACGCCAAGATCAAGGAGGCGATGGCCTTCTCGGGTGAGCTGGCGGCGGCACTGGACGTCGAGGCCCGCACGCAGGCCGAGGCCGGCGCCACCGCCGACCACCGCGAGGCGGTCGCCGCGTTCGTGGAGAAGCGCCCGGCCCAGTTCAAGGGCCACTGAGCTGCGGCCACCGGTCCCGGCGTCAGGGCGTCGGGGCCGGTGTGCCGGCCCGGAAGCAGCTCGCGATGTGGTCGTCGACCATGCCGGTGGCCTGCATCAACGCGTAGCAGGTGGTCGGGCCGAGGAAGACGAAGCCCCGGCGCTTGAGCTCCTTGGCCATCGCCTTGGACTCCGCCGTCACCGCGGGCACGTCCGCGATCGTGGCCGGGCGCACGTGGTCCTCCGGGGCGAAGGACCACAGCAGCTCGTCCAGGCCGCCGTCCAGCTCGGCCACCAGCCGCGCGTTGTGGATGGCCGCGTTGATCTTCGCCCGGTTCCGGACGATGCCCGCGTCCGCCATCAGGCGGTCGAAGTCGTCCTGGCCGTAGGCGCCGACCACGGCCGGGTCGAAGCCCGCGAACGCCCGCCGGAAGTTCTCGCGCTTGCGCAGGATCGTGATCCAGGCCAGGCCCGACTGGAAGGACTCCAGGCACATCCGCTCGAACAGCGCGACGTCACCGTGCAGCTCGACGCCCCATTCGGTGTCGTGGTACTCGATGTAGTCGGGTGTGCTGACGCCCCACGGGCATCTCTCCATCAGCGGTACTCCCGGGCGAACGACGTGAACCTGTGCAGCGACCAGCGCACGCCCGGCAGGAACGCCAGGCCGAGCGCGGGGTTGATGTCCTCGGACCACACGAACTCGCTCGACGCGCCGCGGTCCACCACCCGGAACTCCGCGGTGCCGCGCACGACCCGACCGGTGTGCTCGACGGCGCAGCGGACGGGTGGCTCCCACGCGGTGATCCGCATGGTGTCGGTGAACCCGATCGGGCCGACGCCCGTGAAGGCCGACAGCGACGACCCGACGCTCCGGCCGTCACCGGACACCACCCGGACGCGGGTGAGCAGCATCCACTCCCCCTGCCGGGCCCAGTCGGTCACCGCCGCCCAGGTCCGCTCGGCCGGGACGTCCACGCCGACCCGCAGCTCAAGCCGGGTCACGCTCGGCCTCCCGAACGGAGGCGTCGTGAGCGGAGGCGTCGTGAGCGGAGGCGTCGTGAGCGGAGGCGTCGTGAGCGGCGATGTCCCGGGCGGAGTCCTCCCGAGCGGGGATCTCGCCGGAAGCGGTCTCCAGCTCCGCCACCCGCACGCGCAACCGCTCGACCTCGGCCGCCAGCCGGTCCAGGGCCCAGTCGACCTCGGTCATCTTGTAGCCGCGGAACACCTGCTGGAACTGCAAGCCCCGGATGTCGTCGGGTGTGACGTCCTCGGCGGGCAGGCGCGTGGGCGACGCTCCGGGCGGCAGCGGCGCCAACTCCTCGCCGCGGCCGAAGAGGAGCGAGGCGAGCAGGAACACCACCGCCGCCACGAGGACCATGACGAGGAGGTAGATGAGCGCGCTGGTCACCCGACGATCGTGACACACACCCACGACAGTTCGCGGTGAACGCCCCGGGAACCACGAACCTCCGCGTCCGGGAACCGCCGGCCGCTACGCCGCGAGCGCCAGGCACCGGCGGGCCGACATGCCCAGCCACACGCACATGACCAGCGACACCAGGGACCCCACGACCACCGGCGGAGAGAACAGCAGGACCCCCGGGCTCAGCACCGCCGTCCCGGCCAGGATCGCCAGGTACCCGGCCACCACGGCGGTCACGCCGCCGGTCGCGCACCAGCCCGCCCACCGCGCCAGCCGCACCGACCCGACCCCGCGCACCACGAGCCTCCGCCCCACCAGCAGCGCCGCCAACGCCACCCCCGCGACGACCCACGCGGTCGAGTCGTTGACGGTCGCCAGCAGCACGTACCAGCCGGGGACCGGCGTGTCCTCGCCGAAGTACAGGCCGAACCACAACGCCCGGTTCAGCTCCCACATCAGGTGCGCCAGCGGCGGCAGCAGCAGGAGGGTGCGCAGGGTCCGCGCGCCGTGGGCCAGCGCCAGCAGGCTCTGGTAGTCGCGGGCGATCTCCGGCAGCGGCCCGAACTCGGCCACCGCCCGCCGACGCGCCTCCACCGGGTCCAGACCGCCCGAGACGTGGGCCTCGGCAGCGTCCTCCAGGCCGTCGCGCGCCTCGGCGAGCAGGTCCGCGCGCCCCGGTCCCCGCAGACGTCGGCCGAGCGCGGTCACGTAGTCGTCGATCACGTCCACGTCAGGCCGCCGAGAAGACAAGGCACCGGCGTGCCTGGACGCCCAGCCCGGCCATCACCGCGTACATGGCCACGGTCGCCAGGCTCACCGGCGGCGACAGCTCCAGCAGCCGCGACACGTCGACGCTGGCCGTGGCCACGATGACGGACAGGCTGCCCACCAGGGGCGCGGCGACCGCCGCCACGGCCACCCCGCCGGCCAGCCGCGCCAACCGGCCCGTGCCCACGCCGCGCCGGGCCAGCACCCGCCCGGTCACCAGGGCGACCAGCACCGCGCCGGCCACGCCCCACGAGACCCAGTCGTTGAACCGGGCCACCAGCAGGTACCAGCCGGGCAGCGGGATGTCCCCGTCCGGCCACGCGCCCATCCAGAACCGCCGGTTCATCTCCCACAGCACGTGCACCAGCGGCACCACGACGAGCACCGTCCGCAGGGTCCGCGCGCCGTGCGCGAGGGCCAGCAGGCTCTGGTAGCCGCGGGCGATCTCCGCCGCCGGCCCGAAGTCCGCCACTGCCCGCCGCCGCGCGTGCACCGGGTCGAGGCCGCCGGCCTCGTACGCCGCCGCCGCGTCCTCCAGGCTGTCGCGGGCCTCGGCGAGCAGGTCCCGCTTGAGGTGACCGGGACCGCGCAACCGCCGGTCCAACGCCGTCACGTACTCGTCGATGTCGATCACGCCTGCGCCGGCCACGGCCCGCCCCCCAGCACTCCCTCGATCGCGGCGGTGAACTCGCGCCACGCCGTCCGCTCGGCCGCCAGCGCCCGCTGCCCGGCCTTGGTCAGCCGGTAGGTGCGCCGCTGCCGGCCGCCCACCGTGCTCCACTCGCTGCTCACCAGGCCGGCCGTCTCCAGCCGCCGCAGCGCCGGGTAGACGGTGCCGGTGGGCAGGTCCAACACCCCTCCGCTGCGCACCTGGAGCGCCTCGATGATCGCGTAGCCGTGCAGCTGCTTGCCGTCGAGCGTGGCCAGCAGCAGCGCGTCGAGGTGGCCGCGCACCGCGTCGGGCTTCATAGGTAGGCACTCTACGGGTCGAGGACCGGGGACACATCGGGGACAACCCCGATTCACATGTTGGCTGCCTACATATACCGTCCCTACTCATGGACACACTCGGGCTGGCCCGGCTGCAATTCGCCGTGACCACGTCGTTCCACTTCCTGTTCGTGCTCCTCACGCTCGGACTGGTCACGCTGGTCGCCGTCACGCAGACGCGGGCGACGCTCTCCGCCAACCCCGTGCACGCGCGGATGACCCGGTTCTGGGGCCGGCTCTACGTCGTCAACTACGCGCTGGGCATCGCGACCGGCATCGTCATGGAGTTCCAGTTCGGCCTGAACTGGTCGGGCCTGTCGCACTACGCGGGCGACGTGTTCGGCGCGCCGCTGGCCGTCGAGACACTGGTGGCGTTCTTCCTGGAGTCGACCTTCCTGGGCCTGTGGATCTTCGGGTGGGACCGGCTGAACAAGTGGGTGCACCTGGCCCTGATCTGGCTGGTCACCCTCACCGCCTACGCCTCCGCGCTGTGGATCATGACCGCGAACGCGTTCCTCCAGCACCCGGTGGGCCACCAGGAGCAGGACGGGGTGCTGCGGCTGGTCGACTTCTCGGCGCTGCTGAGCAACCCCTTGTTCGGCACGGCCGTCACGCATGTCGTTTTCGCGGCGCTGACCGTGGGCGGGGTGTTCGTGACCGGGGTCAGCGCGTTCCACTTCATCCGGCGCACGGCCGAGGTCGAGTTCTTCCGGCGCTCCCTGCGGCTCGGCGTGGTCACCACGGCCCTCGCCGCGCCGATGGTGGTCGGCGTCGGCTTCGCGCAGTTCCCGATCCTCGGCGAGTTCCAGCCCGACAAGACCGAGGCGGCGGGCGCGGCGGGTGGCGCGGGGCTCGGGTTCATGATCCAGATCGGGTTCCTGCTGCTGCTGGCGAGCTGGATCACCGTGCCGCTGCTGTTCCGCGACTGGGTCGTGAAGATGCGCTTCCCGCTGTACCTGATGGTCATCGGCATCCCGTTGCCGTTCATCGCGGCCATCGGCGGCTGGCTCTACCGCGAACTGGGCCGGCAGCCGTGGCTGGTCTACGGGCTGCTGCGCACCGAGGACGCGATGTCGGGGGCCACCCGGGACGGGATGTTGTTCTCGTTCGTCGCCTTCACCGCCGTGTTCGCCGTCCTCGCCGTCGCCGACTGGGTGCTCATCGCCCGGCTGGCCGGGCGCGGCCCGGTCGAGGCGCGCGTCCCGGTGTCCCCGCTGGTCCCGGCTCTGTAGAGGGGTGTGTCGTGGAAGGTGTGTGGGTGGTCCTGCTCGGGGTGCTGACGGCGGGGTACTTCGCGCTGGCGGGCTTCGACTACGGCGTCGGGCTGCTGTACCGGTTCCTGGGGCGCGACGAGCCCGAGCGGACGCGGGTGCTGCGCGCGATGACGCCGTTCTTCCTGGGCAACGAGGTGTGGCTGGTCGCGGCGGTCGGCGTGCTGTTCGGCGCGTTCCCCCGGCTGGAGGGGGAACTGCTGTCCGAGCACCGGGTCGGGTTCGTGACCGTGCTGGTGGGCCTGGTGCTGTTCACCGCCGCCGTGCAGCTGCGGATCGGGCCGTTCTGGGACGTGTTCGTGGTGGGCGGCGCGCTGGTGGTCGCGGTGGGCTGGGGCGTGCTGCTGGCTGACGTGCTGGGCGGTCCGCCGGTGCTGTGGGCGTTCGGGCTGGTGTCGCTGTTCTTGTTGCACGGCGCGGTGTTCCTGGCTTGGCGGCTGGAGGATCCGGCGCGGGCGCTGGTGGTGGCCCGGGTGCTGTTCGCGCCGGTGGCGGTGTTCGTGGTGGCGGCGGTGTTCCTGCGCGGTCCGGTGGAGGCCCCGGCGGTCGGCCTGGTCGGCGCGGCGGTGGCCCTGCTCGCGTTGGCCGGGGCTTGGTCCGCCTTGCGGGCACGGGCTTTCCGGCTCGCGTTCCTGGGCACGGGGGTGGTGTGCGCGGCGCCGGCGCTCGCTGTGTTCGGGGCGCGGGACGTGGTGACGCCCGAGGTGATGTCGCACGCGCCGACGTTGCAGGCGTTGGGTTGGGTGGCGGCGGTCGTGCTGCCGTTGGTGCTGGTGTTCCAGTGGGCGACGTGGAGACTGTCCCGTGCGGCACGCTGACCGGCGGTACGTCGTCACGCTGGCCCTGCTGGGGGTCGTGACGGCGGGCCTGGTGCTCGTGCAGGCCGAAGCCCTGGCCACGGTGTTGAGTGGTGGCGGCGGGTTGTTCGTCCTGGTCGGGGTCGTGGCCGCGCGTGGCGCGTTCGTGTGGCTCGGACGTGTTGTCGCACAACGGGAAGCGGCGTCGGTGAAGGCCGCGCTGCGCAAGCGGGTGCTGCGGGACGGCTCGGGCTCCACCGGGGCCGTCACCACGCTCGTGGTCAAGGGGTTGGACGCCATCGAGCCCTACCTGGCCGGGTACCTGCCGCAGCTCGTGGTGTCCGTGACGGTGCCGGTGGCGGTGCTGGCGCGGCTGTCGTTCGCGGACTGGACGGCCGCGCTGACCATCGCCGTCACGCTGCCGCTGGTGCCGGTGTTCGCCGCGCTGGTCGGGATGCACACGCGGGAGCGGACGCGGCGGCAGTGGGAGGGCCTGGCCGAGGTCGGCGGGCACTTCCTCGACGTCGTGCGCGGGCTGGGAACGCTGCGGCTGTTCGGCCGCGCCGCCGCGCAGGCCGGGACCGTGCGGGCGATGGCCGGTGCGCACGCGTCGGCCACCATGCGGACCCTGCGGGTGGCGTTCCTGTCCGCGCTGGTCCTGGAGCTGGTGGCGACGCTGTCGGTGGCGCTGGTGGCGGTGCCCGTGGGCCTGCGGCTGCTGCACGGCGGGGTGACCCTGCACGTGGCACTGCTCGTGCTGCTGCTCGCGCCCGAGGCGTACTTGCCGCTGCGGGCGGCCGGCGCGCAGTTCCACGCCGGCGCCGAGGGGCTCGCCGTGCTGGAGCAAGCGTTTGCGGCCCGGCCTCCGGCGATGGTCGCCGGGCGGCGGGTGCCGGACCTGCGGGTCGCGGCGATCGAGTGCGAGGCGGTGTCGGTGCGCTACCCGGGTCGGGACGAGCTGGCGCTGGACCGGGTGTCGCTGCGGCTGGCGGCCGGGGAGCGGGTCGCCCTGGTGGGGCCGAGCGGGGTGGGCAAGAGCAGCCTGCTCGCGGTGCTGCTGGGCGAGGTCGAGCCGTGCGCCGGGCGGGTCCTGGTGGACGGCGTGGACCTGCGGGAACTGGACCGGGGGGAGTGGCTGGCGCAGCTGGCGTGGGTGCCGCAGCGGCCGACGCTGTTCCCGGGGACGGTCGGGGAGAACATCGCTCTCGGGACCGACGTGGACGTGCTATCGGCTGCTCAGGCGGTCGGGTTGGGGGATCTGGTGGAGGCGCGGCACACGCTGTCGGCCGGGGAGCGGCAACGGGTGGCACTGGCGCGCGCGATGGTGCGGGATTCGGCGCGGGTGCTCCTGCTCGACGAGCCCACCTCGCGGTTGGACGGCCGGACCGAGGACACCGTGCTGCGGGTCGCCCGGGACTGGTCGCGCGGGCGCACGGCCCTGGTCGTGGCGCACCGGCCGGCGCTGCTGGACGCGGTGGACCGGGTGGTGGAGCTGCGATGAGGCTGGTGGTGGCGGTCCTGGTCGGGGTGGCGGCCGAGTTGGCCGGCATCGGGCTGATGACGACGGCCGTGTGGCTCGTGATGCGGGCGGCCGAGCAGCCGCCGATGTCCGCTTTGACCGTGGCGATCGTCGCGGTGCGGACGCTGGCCCTGGCCCGGGGCGGGCTCCGGTACGCCGAGCGGCTGGCCGGGCATGGAGCTGTCTTGCGGGCGATGGTCGAGGTTCGCGGGCGGGTGTACGAATCGTTGGTGCGGCGGCCTTTGCGTGACGGGGACGCGCTGACTCGACTGGTGTCCGATGTGGACGCGGTGCAGGACGCGGTGCTGCGGTGCCTGCTGCCGGCGTGTGTGGCCGGGTTGGTCGGCGTGACGGCGGTCGTGGTGGTGCCGTCGTTGGCTGTCGGGGTTGTCGTGGTCGGGGTGGTGCTGCCGCTGGTGGCTTTTGTGTTGGCGGACCGGCACCTGAGGGCGTTGGCACCGCTGCGGGCCGTCTTGGCGGAGCGGACCGTGACGCTGCGGGAGGGCGCGGCGGAGTTGCGGGCGTTCGGGGCGTTGGAGGGTGAGCTGGCACGGACCGACGCCGTGGTGGACGAGTTGGCTGTGAGGGAGCGGCGCGGGGCGTTTCCGGCGGCAGTGCTGGCCGGGGTGGCAGTGGTGGTCCAGTTCGGGGTCGCGGTCGTGTTGCTGGTCCAGGCGTCGCC
This sequence comes from Saccharothrix sp. CCNWYY140, assembly GCF_037401995.1. Lineage (NCBI taxonomy): Bacteria > Bacillati > Actinomycetota > Actinomycetes > Pseudonocardiales > Pseudonocardiaceae > Saccharothrix > Saccharothrix sp. CCNWYY140. Next base: position 1,790 of record NZ_JBBEGC010000067.1, on the reverse strand, counting down.
GGCGCACGTCGTGCTCGGGTCGGTCGCGGTGCTGGAGGTGATGGTGCCGCTGACGGGTGCGGCGCAGAAGTGGGCCGAGGTGCGTGGTTCGGTCGCGCGGGTGCGGGAAGTGCTTGGCGCACAGGGGAAGAGCTTCGACCGCGAGCCGCTCGTGGATGTCACGGGGTATCGGCGGATCGGGGTCGTGGGGCCCAGTGGCGCGGGCAAGAGCACGTTGCTGCGGGTGATCGCGGAGAAGCACGGTGCCAAGGGCGTGCTGGACGACGCTCACGTCTTCGAACGGACCGTGCGCGAGAACGTCCTGTTCGCCAAGCCCGGTGCCACCCAGGCCGAACTCGACCGCGTGGCGGCGATCGCCGACCTCGACGTGGACTGGGACGCCGAGGCGAAGCTGTCCGGAGGCCAGCGGCAACGCCTGTTCCTGGCCCGTGCCCTGCTGGCCGATCCGGACATCCTGCTGCTGGACGAGCCCGTCGAGGGCTTGGCGATCCGGCACGGGGACGAGGTGCTGAGCCGGGTGCTCGACGCGGCCAGGGGCACGGTCGTCCTGGTGACCCACCGACTCGCGCCACTCCAGGACTTCGACCATGTCGTCGTGGTCGAGGACGGCCAGGTCACCCAACGCGGCACACACGACGAGTTGGCGTCCGTCCCCGGCTACTACCGAGACCGCTGGATCTCGGAGCACATCGGCGACCGGTCGGTCATGCCAACAGTCCACTAGGGACAGTGCCAGGCCGATCAGGCCAACGCCCGCAACACCTTCGCCGGCGGACGCGTGCCCGCGATCCCGGCCACCATCTCCACCACGTGCCGGGTCTGCTTCACCTGGTGCGCCCGGAACACCTTCGCGCCGAGCCAGGCGGCGACGGAGGTGGCGGCAAGCGTCCCGTCCACCCGGTCGGCGAGGTCGGCCCCGAGGGTCTCCCCGACGAAGTCCTTGTTGGACAACGCCATCAACACCGGCCACCCGGTGCCGACCAGCTCGTCCAACCGACGCAACAACTCCAGCCCGTGCCAGGTGTTCTTGCCGAAGTCGTGCGTTGGGTCGATCAGCACCCCCTGACGTGGCACCCCCACCGACACCATCCGCTCAGCCCGCGCCATAAGTTCGTCGACAACAGCAGCAACGACGTCCTCATACCGAACCCGATGCGGGTCCGTACGCGGCGGAAGCCCTCCGGTGTGCGAACACACGATCCCGACCCCGAACTCAGCCGCCACCTCGGCCAAGAGGGGGTCAGCCCCAGCCCAAGTGTCATTGATGAGATCAGCCCCCACCTCACACACCGCCCGCCCCACCTCATGCCGCCAGGTGTCGACACTGATGACGAGGTGGGGGTGCCGCTCCCGAACAGCCGCCACGAAGGGAACTACACGGCGGATCTCCTCGGCAGTACCGACATGCTCCCCCTTGGACCCGGCCTTCACCCCACCGATGTCCACGATGTCGGCTCCGTCGGCGACAGCCCGATCGACGGCGGCCATCGCGGCATCGTCGGAGAAGGTGGCCCCTTGGTCGTAGAAGGAGTCGCGCGTGCGGTTGACGATCGCCATCACCAGGGCGCGATCCTGGGGCACGTCCTTCGACCCGAAACGAAGCATGAGAACCATCGTGCCACCCACCCCAAACCACCCCACTGCACCACCCACCGTCCGCTTTTCCGCCCGCAGGGCGGGGTGCTTTTCCGCCGAAGGCGCAAGCCAAGCGGCAGCGCCCACGGGAAGGGCCTCGGTTTCTTTCCCCGTCCGGCCTGGGCGAAGCCCAACCACGCTTGGTCCGTTTTTGC
>NZ_JBBEGC010000066.1:0-38842 GCF_037401995.1 Saccharothrix sp. CCNWYY140 | reverse complement strand
CGGGGGTTGCCGCTAAAACTTTTTGCTCGTTCCTCGCAAAAACTTTCGGCTGCAACCCCCGGAAAATGCGGTAGCCCGTCGGGCAGGCCATACGGGGATGACACAAGCAAGAAGCCCAAGTTGCGTTGTGTCCTCCCCGGCGGACTGCCCACTCGCCGGCTTCGCCGAAGAACCGGCGCTGCGCGCCGAAGAGCACGCGCTGCGCGCGGAGGGTGGGGCGGTGGGAGTTGCGGCTGGGTGGAGCGGTGGCTGGCGGTGAGCGGCCGGGCGGTGGGCAGGGCGGAGGGTGCGTAGGCGACCGCAGCCCTCCGCCGTGGTCTCTAGGCGGCCTCCTGCCGGGCGGGCAGGGGCGCGTGGACCCGTTGGGCCGGGACCAGGACGTCGCCGTACAGGGCGCGTTCGGACTCCTGCTGCACCAGGTCGGCCAGCGCGCGCCGGTCCGCCGCACGGCCCGGAGCGACCTCGTCCAGCACGTGCACCTCGACGACCAACCCCCGCAGCCGCAGCACCCGCCGGATCGAGTCGACCAGCGTGTCCGACCCGATGAACGCCGCCCCGGTCGTCGTCCGCCCCTCCTGCGCGTACCGCAGCACCACCGGCCGCACGGGAACACCGGCGTCCAAGGCAGCCTGGAACAACGCCGGCCGGTACCGACCCGACGCCAGGCCGCACCACGTGGTGCCCTCGGCGTGAATCCCGACCGCGGCACCCGAGCGGAGTGCGGCGGCCAGTTCGGCCACCGTCCCGGGCAGCAGCGACAGCCGCTCGCGGTCCAGGTACACCGTGCGGGCCGCCGTGATCAGCTTGCCCAGCACCGGCCACGAGCGGATGTCCAGCTTGGCCACCATGCGGATCGGCTGGACCGCGTCGATGGCCAGCTCGTCCAGCCACGACACGTGGTTGCTCACCACGAGCACCCCACGTCCGGGGGTCGCCTGGAAGAGGGGGGCGCCCACCACCCGCAGCCGGGCGCCGAAAGCGCGCAGCAGCGCCCGGAACCACGAGCGCAGCAGCACCTCACGCACGTGGCCCCGAGACACCAGCACGGCCGGCACCACGAGGATGCCGCTCAACATCACCGTCAACGCGGCGACCACCCGCAGTGCCACGCGCAGGCCGCCGACTCGCGGCGACGAGTGGTCCACACACCCGTCGCCGCACGGCGACACCGGCATCCACGGGTGGGCGCTCACGCCGTCTCCCCGAGGAAGAACTTGAGGTACCGCTGGTCCACGTGGTCCATGCCCAGCAGCACGAACAGGTCCGCCACGCCGAAGTCCGGGTCCAGCGCCGGTCGCCCGCACACCCACGCGCCCAGGCGCAGGTAGCCCTTGAGCAGCGGCGGCAGGACGGTCCGGGCCGGGCGCTCGACCGCGTCGACGTCCCACGGGTTCAGGGGCGTCACGCGGTACTGCTCGGGCGCGTAGTGCTTGGCGTGCACGGTGTCCCACACGCCCGCCGCGTACGAGCCGCCGTCGTGCAGGGGCACGGACGCGCAGCCCACCAGCCACGAGTGGCCGGACAGCAGCATGTACCGGGCGATGCCCGCCCACACCAGCGACACGACGGCGCCGTTGCGGTGGTCGGGGTGCACGCACGACCGGCCGGTCTCGACCACGCTGGGGCGCAGCGGGGCCAGGTTGGTCAGGTCGAACTCCGTGTCGGAGTACAGCCGGCCCGCCTCGGCGGCCCGCTCCGGCGGGAGCATGCGGTAGGTGCCGACGATCTCGCCGGTCCGGTCGTCCCGGACGACGAGGTGGTCGCAGTGCTCGTCGAACGCGTCGACGTCGTGGCCCTCCACGGACGAGTGGAGGGTGGCGCCCATCTCGCCGGCGAAGACCTGGTGGCGCAGCTTCTGCGCGGCCACCACCTCGGCGCTGTCGCGTGCGACCAGCAGCGAGTAGCGCGGCCCGGTGGTCTCCCCGGTGCTGACAAGCAGTTGAGGCTGCGTCATGGGGACTGGTCTACCGACCGGATGGCGACCGACAGCAGGTCGTTCCGATGACGCATTAGTGGCAGGTCGGTTAAGCCCTGGTGTGGGCGGACGCGCCGAGGGCCGTCCCCGGTGTCGGGAACGGCCCTCGGCGGTGAAAGCGCTGGTGATCAGCCCTTGCGCTGGTCGACCTCTTCGGTCAGCTGCGGAGCGACGTTGAACAGGTCGCCCACCACGCCGAAGTCGGCGATCTCGAAGATCGGCGCCTCCGGGTCCTTGTTGACCGCGATGATCGTCTTGGACGTCTGCATGCCGGCGCGGTGCTGGATCGCGCCCGAGATGCCCAGCGCGATGTACAGCTGCGGCGACACGGTCTTGCCGGTCTGGCCGACCTGGAACTGGTGCGGGTAGTAGCCGGAGTCCACCGCGGCGCGGGAAGCGCCGACGGCCGCGCCCAGGCTGTCCGCCAGCTTCTCCACGACGGCGAAGCTCTCCGCCGAGCCGACGCCGCGGCCACCGGAGACGACGACCGACGCCTCGGTCAGCTCGGGGCGGTCGCCGCCCACGACGGCCTCGCGGCCGGTGACGCGGGTGGCCTTGGCGGGGTCGGTGGCGGGCAGCTCGACGCTCTCCTCCACGGCGTCGCCGGCGGCCTCTTCGGCCTCGACACCGCCGGGGCGCACCGCGATGACGGGCGTGCCGTTGCTGACCTTCGACTTCACGACGTACGCGCCACCGAAGATCGACTGCGTGCCGACGCCGTCGCCGTCCAGGTCGACCACGTCGTAGAGCAGGCCGGAGCCCAGGCGCACGGCCAGGCGACCGGCGACCTCCTTGCCCTCCAGCGTCGCCGAGACGAGCACGGCGGCCGGGGACTTGGCGGCGGCGATGGTCGCCAGGGCGTCCACCTTCGGCGTCACCAGGAAGTTGGCGGCGTCCTCGGATTCGACCGCGTAGACCTTCGCCGCGCCGTAGCGGGCGAGGGACTCCCTCACCTTGCCCGCGGTGCCGGGCGATCCGACCACCACCGCGGACGGCTCGCCGAGACGGCGCGCGGCGGATAGAAGCTCAAAGGTGACCTTCTTGACCTCGCCGTCGACGTGGTCGACGAGGACCAGGACTTCAGACATTTGTTCCCTCCTCGCCTTCAGATGAGCTTCTGGCCGACCAGGTACTCGGCGATCTTGCGACCACCGTCACCCGAGTCCTCGACGCGCTGACCGGCGCTGCGCGGCGGCTTCGGGGCCGCCTCGAGCACCTGCGACCACGCGGCGCCGAGACCGACCTCGCCCGCGTCCAGCCCGAGGTCGCCCACGGTGAGCGTGGTGACGGGCTTCTTCTTGGCGGCCATGATGCCCTTGAACGACGGGTACCGCGGCTCGTTGATCTTCTCGGTCACGGAGACCACGGCGGGCAGGCTCGCCTCCAGGTGCGCCACGCCCTCGTCGGTCTCGCGCTCGGCCTTGACGGTGCCGCCCTCGACCGTCAGCTTGCGGACCTGGGTGACCTGCGGCAGGCCCAGCAGCTCGGCCAGGATGGCGGGCACGGCGCCCGCGCGGCCGTCGGTGGCCTCGTTGCCGGCGACGACCAGGTCGACACTGTCCAGTGTGCCGATGGCCTTGGCCAGCACCTTGGCGGTGGTCAGCACGTCGGAGCCGTGGAGGGCCTCGTCGGAGACGTGGACGGCCTTGTCCGCGCCCATCGACAGCGCCTTGCGGATCGCGTCGGTGGCACGGTCGGGACCCATCGCCACGACGGTCACCTCGCCGCCGTGCGCCTCCTGGAGCAGCAGCGCTTCTTCCACCGCGCGCTCGTTGATCTCGTCGAGCACGGCGTCCGCGGACTCGCGGTCGAGGGTGTGGTCGGCGTCGGCGAGCTTGCGCTCGGACCAGGTGTCGGGCACCTGCTTGACCAGGACGACAATGTTCATGGGTCCTCTTCGACCTCCTGCGGACGGGGCGGCGACGGATCAGGCGACGCGTTTCGCGCGCGATCCGGGTGTTACCGGTGTGGTGACCCTGCCATGTCCTCGCCGCGTTGGCATGGTGGTGTCGGCCACCCGAATGTTACCCACCAGTAGCAGGGGTGCAAACGACAGCAAGCACCTGTCACGCGTGACTCTGGACACAAGCGGCACGGGGCCAACCGGTTGGCATCGTACGGCCTGGTGGCGGCGTTACGGCCCCTCCCCCTACTGGGCTAGGGTCGGGAGGCATGTACCGCCGGGTTGCGATCGTCACCGACTCCACCGCGTGCCTGCCGCCGCAACTGACCGAGAAGCTCGGCATCACCGTGGCGCAGATCCAGATCCGCATCGGGGACTGGGTGGACGACGAGGCGCGCGTGCCCGTGCCGAAGCTCGTGGACGCCATGCGCGACGCGGTCGAGGTCTCCACCACCCCGCCCGACCCGGGCGCGTTCTTCTGGGCCTACGCCGACGCGGCGGCGTCCGGTGTGGACGCCATCGTGTCGCTGCACGTGTCCACCGGGTTGTCGCAGACCGTGGAGATGGCGCGGCAAGCTGCCAGCCAGGCGCAGGTTCCTGTGCATGTGGTGGACACCCAAACGTGTGGCATGTCGCTCGGGTTCGCCGTCGTGGCGGCGGCCACGGTCGCGTCGGCGGGCGGTGACGTGCAGCGCGTGCTGTCGGCGGCGCAGCACAGCTTCCACCGCAGCACCGAACTGATCTACGTGGACACCCTGGAGTACTTGAGACGCGGCGGGCGCATCGGCGCGGCGACGGCGCTCCTCGGTTCGGCGCTGTCCATGAAGCCGTTGCTGACCATGATCGACGGGCGCATCGCACCGCTGGAGAAGGTGCTCGGAGCGGAGCGGGCGGTGCGCAAGATGGTCGACATCGCCGTGGAGCGGGCCGGTGACGCGCCGGTGGACATCGCCGTGGAGCACTTCGACTCGCGCGAACGAGCCGAAACGGTGCTGGAGCAACTGCGGACGAAGCTGCCGAACCTGCGGCGGTTCCTGGTGACCCAGGTCAGCTCCGCGATAGGCGCGCACGTGGGTCCGGGGGCCGTGGGCGTGACCGTTTCGCCGGTTTAGGAACTCCGGGCGGCGTTTGCCCGTTGGCCTGATCGGGAAGGTGATGGTCATGGCATCGCTGTTCAGCAAACTCAGCGCGTTCGCCCGCAGTCCCCAGGGACGGCGGATCACCGAGCAGATCAAGCACGCGGCCCGAGACCCGCGCACCAAGGCCAAGGCGCAGGAGATGATCCGCAAGCTCCGCAAGCGCCCCGGGCACCACTAGGTGGTGCTGCGCCTGCGGGCTTCCTCGAAGCTGCGCAGGTAGCGCTGCCGGAACTCGGCCGGGTCGGGCAGGTGCACGGGTTGCGCGGGCACCTCCGCGACCGGCGCGGGTTCCGGCCGTCCGGGCAGCTCGACCGGCTGTCCGGGCAGCTCGACCACGACCCGGTCCGGCTGTTCGGGCAGCTCGACGACCACGGGTTCCGGCTGCGCGGGCACCTCGACCACGACCGGGTCCGGCACGGCGTCGGGCTCGGCTTCCGGCTCCGGCTCGGCGTCGTTCAGCACCGGGTCGAGGTCGGGCACCAGGGTCAGCGCCGGGCGCACGGGCTCCGCCGGGCGCTCGGTCACCGGCAGGCCCATCACCGGGTTGCGGTGGATGGGCTTGGTCGCGTAGTCCTCCGGCGGCCACACGACGTCCAGCCGCAACTCCACGTCGGGCGCCGCGGGTGCCGGCGGCGCCGGCTCCGGCTCGCGTCTGAGCAGGTACGCCGTCAGCCCGCAGCCCGCCGCGAACGACAAGGCGCACAACCCGAACACGAACACGACCGCCCCGGACATGACCCTCCTACCCGACGAGGACGTCGACTTGCGGACCGCCGTCCGACGGCGGCCCCCAGACCGGGTCCACCACGACCTGCGTGCTGATCGCGTCGGCCGGCACGCCCCTCGCGACCAGGAAATCCCGGACGAGCGCCGCGCGCCGCAGCGCGAGCACGTCACACCGGTGGGTGACGGTCTCGCCGTTCCACGCGTGCGCGACCAGCGTCACCACCGCGCCGGGCACACCGCCCAACAGGTTGCCCACGCCGGTCTGCACGGCCTCGCCGCGCCCGACGTGGTCGGTGGTGCCGGGCGCGAAGGTGATGCCCTTGACCCCGTTGCTGGAGAACAGGCTCAGCACGTTCTGCCGGACCAGCTCCGGTGACGGCGGCGCGGGCGGGACCGCCTCGGCGGGCTCGGGCGTCGGCCGGGTCGGGATCGGCAGCCTCGTGGGCGGCTTGACCAGGTGGCTCGGCGGCGCGGGCGAGGAGGAGAACGGCAGCGCGCCGGTGATCTCCTCGCCGTAGACGGTGAACCCGAACGCGGTCACGGCCGCCGGGACGAGCACCGCGGCGACCGCGAGGGGCAGCACGGGACGACGGGACATCAGGCGCCCATCCGCTCGTCGTCGGAGACCACCTGCTCGACCCGGTCCTGCTCCGGGATGAGGGTGGGCATGCGGTCGGCGGCGGCGGCCAGCGCCGCGCGGGCCGCGGTGAGCTGGGCGGCGACCGTGCGGCGCAGCTCGGTCAGCTCGTCGGTGCGCTCCTGGACCTCGGCGATGCGGCGCTGCGCCTCCCGGCACGCCATCTTGATCACGAACTCGGCGCGCGCCTTGGACAGCTCCTCCTGCTCGGTGAAGTGCTGGGCGGCCTCGTTGCGGCGGTGGGTCATCTGGAGCTCGAAGTACTTCTGCGCCTTGGCGCGCTTGGCCTCGGACTCGGCTTCCAGCCGATTGCACTGCTCGGCGGTCTCGCGCAGCAGGCGGTCGGCGTCCTCCTGGGCCTGGGCCACGGCGGCGGCGCACTCGGCCTCGACCTCGGCGACCCGCTGCTGGAGGTGGTGCTCGGTCTCCACCCGGCGGCGCTCGACGTCGACCTCGCGCTGGTCCAGCTCGGCGGCGCGGCGGGCGGCGGCGGCGCGCAGTTCCCGGGCGTGGGCCTCGGCGTCGGCGCGCAGCGCGGCGACCTCCTCCTCGGCGGCCCGGCGCTGCTCGGCCAGCTCGACGTCGGTGCGGGTGCGCAGCGACTCGACGTCGCGCTCGGCGCGCAGCCGCAGCTCGGCCGCCTCGTCCTCGGCCAGCACCAGCATCCGGTGGAGGCGCTCGGCCGCGCCGGTGGTGGTGTTCGGCGCCATTTCCAGCCGTTCCACACGCGCCCGCGCCTCGTCGAGGTCGCGGCGGGTGATCTCCAGCAGCTTGCGCAGGTCGGCGGCCTGCGCCAGGGCCTCCTCGCGGTCCATGCTGGTGTAGCGGAGCTGCTCCTCCAGGTGTTCGAGCTGCTCGATCACCTGTCGGCGGTGGAAACCGCGGTAGACGACGTCGAAATCCGCGTGCAGCGGAACAATCTCCGGCTCTTTCGCACTCATGGCCGCCCCACTCGCTGGAAGATTCGCCAGAGGATACCCAGCGTGAGAGTGCCGAACCAGCACGTTGCAGGCCACTCGACCAGGCCTTCCGGGTGTGCCGCAGGCCCGCCACGCAGCGCAAATATTCCATCGAGAGATCAACTGATCGCAGGGTCGCGTCACCCGATGGTGTTATTGCAGGTTTGCTCCGCAACTTTTCGACAATGCGCGCACGACGGCGCGTCCGGTAATCGAATCGCTTTGATTCACACTAAATAGTGACACCCGTTCCGGGAAGCCGATGGCTACCCGCCAGTAACCAGCGACTACGCTGGCCCGGTGACCGTCGAGCCGCTGCCCCTCACCGGTGAGCGCACCGTGCCCGGGATCGTCGAGGAGAACTACTGGTTCCGGCGCCACGAAGCCGCCTACCTGGACCTGGTGCACCACTGCGCGGGCGCGGTGGTGCTGGAGGCCGGGTGCGGCGAGGGCTACGGCGCCGCGCTGATCGCCGCGCACGCCGCGCGGGTGGTGGCGCTGGACTACGACCAGCTCACCGCCGAGCACGCCGCCCGCGCCTACCCGGAGCTGGCCGTGCTGCGCGGCAACCTGGCGTCCCTGCCGCTGCGCGACGCGAGCGTGGACGTCGTGGCGAACCTCCAGGTCATCGAGCACCTGTGGGACCAGGCCGGTTTCCTGGCCGAGTGCGCCCGCGTGCTGCGGCCCGGCGGGCGGCTCATCGTCACCACGCCCAACCGGATCACGTTCTCCCCCGGCCGCGACACCCCGCTCAACCCGTTCCACACCCGCGAGCTCAACCCGGCCGAGCTGGCCGAGTTGGTCACCGGCGCGGGCCTGGAGCTGGAGTTGCTGGCAGGCCTGCGGCACGGTCCGCGGCTGCGCGCGCTGGACGAGCGGTTCGGCGGGTCGATCATCGACGCGCAGGTCGCCGTGGTGGTGGAGGGGAACGAGTGGCCGGCGGACCTGCTGGCGGCGGTGGCGGACGTGCGCAGCGAGGACTTCGAGATCACCACCGACGACCTGGACGCGAGCCTGGACCTGGTCGCCGTGGCGGTGCGCCGATGAGCACTTCGCACGCGGAGGGCACCTTCTGCCTGGTCCTGCACAGCCACCTGCCCTGGCTCGCGCACCACGGGGCGTGGCCGGTCGGCGAGGAGTGGCTGTACCAGGCGTGGGCGCACTCGTACCTGCCGGTGGTGGACCTGCTGGAGCGCTTCGCCGCCGAGGGCCGCGAGGACGTGCTGACCCTGGGCGTCACGCCGGTCCTGGCCGCGCAGCTGGACGACCCGTACAGCCTGCGCGGCGTCCACGACTGGCTGGGCAACTGGCAGCTGCGCGCGCACAGCGCCGCACCCCGGCTGCCCGACCTGGCCGCCCGCGAGCACCGGGCGTCGAAGTGGGCGCTGGAGACGTTCGAAACCCAGTGGCGGCACGGGTTCTCACCGCTGCTGCGGTCCCTTGTGGACAGCCGTGTGATCGAGCTGCTCGGCGGACCGGCGGCGCACCCGTTCCAGCCGCTGCTCGACCCAGGGCTGCGGGCGTTCTCGCTGCGCACCGGCCTGGCCGACACGCGCCACCGGATCGGCTCCGCGCCCGAGGGCATCTGGGCGCCCGAGTGCGCCTACGCGCCCGGTATGGAGGAGGGGTACGCGGCGGCGGGCGTGCGGCGGTTCCTGGTGGACGGCCCGTCCCTGCACGGCGACACCGCCGCCGCCCGACCGGTCGGCGGCTCGGACGTGCTGGCGTTCGGGCGGGACCTGGAGGTGTCCTACCGGGTGTGGTCGCCCAAGGTCGGCTACCCGGGCGACCCGGCCTACCGGGACTTCCACACCTACGACCACCCCAGCGGGCTCAAGCCGTCCCGGGTGACCGGCAAGGGCGTCGCACCTGAGGACAAGAAGCCCTACGAGCCCGACGCGGCGGCGGACGCCGTGCGCCGGCACGCCGCCGACTTCGTGGACCACGTCGTGCGGCGACTGCGGGACCTCCGCGCGCAGCACGGGAAACCGTCGCTGGTGGTCGCCGCGTACGACACCGAGCTGTACGGGCACTGGTGGCACGAGGGTCCGCTGTGGCTGGAGGCGGTGCTGCGGGCGCTGCCCGAGGCGGGCGTGCGGGTCACGACGTTGCGCGGGGCGGTGGAGGCCGGGCACGTGGGCACGCCGGTCGAAATCCCGCCGTCGTCGTGGGGCGCCGGCAAGGACTGGCACGTGTGGAACGGTCCGCAGGTGTCCGACATCCTGGACCTGAACGCGCGGGTGCAGCAGGAGCTGGCGGGGCTGGACCTGGGCGGCACCGCCCGCAACCCGGTCGCCGACCAGGCCGTGCGGGAGGCGTTGTTGGCGCTGTCCAGCGACTGGGCGTTCATGGTCACCAAGGACTCGGCCGCCGACTACGCCCGCTACCGGGCCAAGGTCCACGCGGACCGGTTCGCCGAACTGGCCGCCGCCCTGCGCCACGGCCGGGGCCTTGCGCGGGCCGCCGAACTGCGCTCGGTGGACGGCCCTTTCGGCCACCTCGACGCGCGAGGGCTGGCCCGGCCCGTCGGGCGAGAGTCGACCCGGATCGTCGGGCGAGGACTGACCCGGCACGACGCACAGGGGCCGGCGTGACGCCCGCCCCCGCGCGTCGGGCGGACGCTCAGACGCCCCCGTTGCCCCCGTTGCTGCCCGCGCGCCCCTCCACGCGCTCGGCGATCCCGGCCGAGCCGGGGTTGTCGATCCGCGCCTGCGCCACCGGGTTCACCGCGGACCCGCGGCCACGCGTGTCGGCCGGCCGCTCCAGCCCGGCCCGCTTGGCCCGCGCCCGCCGGTCGACCACCAACGCGATACCGATCAGCACCGCGGCGAACAGGACCCCGTACACCCAGGTCTGCATGGCAGCCCTCCCCTCAGTCACCCCAAGGGTATCCAGGAAATGCGAGGATGCGGCATGCGCGTGCTGATGTTGTCCTGGGAATACCCGCCGGTGGTCGTGGGCGGTCTGGGCCGTCACGTGCACGCGCTGGCCACCCAGCTCGCCTCGCAGGGCCACGACGTGACCGTGCTGTGCCGCCAGCCCGCGGGGACCGACGCGATCACCCATCCCACGGTGGATTCGGTGGTCGAGGGCGTCCGGCTGATCCGGGTCGCCGAGGACCCCGCCCACCTGGTGTTCGAGCGCGACCTGGTCGCCTGGACGCTCGCGATGGGCCACGCCATGACCCGCGCGGGCCTGGACCTGCTGCGCGGCTGGCGGCCCGACGTCGTGCACGCCCACGACTGGCTGGTCACCCACCCCGCGATCGCCCTGGCCGAGGCCGCCGGCGTGCCGCTGGTGGCGACCGTGCACGCGACCGAGGCCGGGCGGCACAGCGGGTGGCTGTCGCAGACGCTCAACCAGCAGGTGCACTCCGTGGAGTGGTGGCTGGCCAACCGCGCCGACGCGCTGATCACGTGCTCGTCGGCCATGCGCACCGAGGTGGCGCACCTGTTCGAGGTGGACGCCGAGCAGGTCACCGTGCTGCACAACGGGATCGAGCCGCGCCGGTGGCGGGTCCGGTCCGACGACGTGACCGCCGCGCGGGCGAAGTACAGCCCGGACGGCGCGCCGCTGCTGCTGTTCTTCGGGCGGCTGGAGTGGGAGAAGGGCGTGCAGGACCTGATCGCCGCCCTGCCCCGCATCCGGCGTGCCCACCGGGGTGCGCGGCTGGTGGTGGCCGGCGAGGGCACGCACGGCGAGTGGCTGGTGGAGCAGGCGCGCAAGCACAAGGTGCGGCGCGCGGTGGACTTCGTCGGGCACCTGACCGACCGCGAACTGGCGGGCGTGCTCGCGGCGGCCGACGCCGTCGTGCTGCCCAGCCGGTACGAGCCGTTCGGGATCGTGGCGCTGGAGGCCGCCGCCGCCGGGACGCCGCTGGTGGCGTCCACGGCCGGCGGTCTGGGCGAGGTCGTGCTGGACGGGGCCACCGGGCTGTCGTTCGCGCCCGGTGACGTGGAGGCGCTGGCACGGGCCGTGCGCTCGGTGCTGGACGACCGGCCGTCGGCGGTGCGGCGGGCCAAGGCCGCGAAGGCCCGCCTGGCCACCGACTTCGACTGGTCTCGCATCGCCCGCGACACCGCCGCGGTCTACGAGCGGGCCGCCGTGCGCGAGCACGGGCCGTTGGGCAGGCCCAAGATCGCGACCGGCAACGCGTTCCTCTAGATGGTCAGCACGATCTTGCCGGTGGTGCGGCCGGCTTCGCCCAGCTCGTGGGCCTTGCCGACGTCCTCCAAGGGGAACGTCTCGGCCACGACCACGCGGAGCTTGCCCTCGTCGACCAGGCGGGCCACGTGCTCCAGCGCGGCGTGGTCGGCGGTGACCATGACCGTTTCGACGCGCACACCCAGCGGCTCGGCCTTGACGCGCAACTCGTCCACGATCGTCGGATTCACCACGGCGAGGTAGGTGCCACCGCGCTTGAGCAGGCGCAACGAGCGCTCCTCGTAGTCCTCGCCGCCGATGAGGTCCAGCACCACGTCGACCGGCTCGATGGCCGAGAAGTCCTCGTTCCGGTAGTCCACCAACTCGTCCGCGCCGAGCTCGCGCAGCAGGTCGTGCTTGCCGGCGCTGGCCGTGCCGATGACGTGAGCACCCAGCGCCTTGGCCAACTGCACGGCGAGGTGGCCGACCCCACCCGCGGCGGCGTGCACCAGAACCCGTTGGCCCGCTTGGAGGTTCGCCGCCTCGACGAGGGCCTGCCAGGCGGTCAGCACGGCCAGCGGGAGCGCGGCGGCCTCCACGTGGTCGAGCTTCGCGGGCTTGCGGGCGAAGTGCCGAGCCGGCGCTGTGACGTACTCGGCGTACGTCCCACCGACATCGGGAAAGCCCGGAAGCCCGAACACCTCGTCCCCGACCTTGAACCGGTTCTCACCCGGGAACACCTCCGTGACCACGCCGGACACGTCCCACCCGAGGACCAGCGGAGTGCTGAACCAGTACCCGTGCTCACGGACCTTCCAGTCCACCGGGTTCACGCCGGCCGCATGCACCTTGACCACGATCTTGCCCGGCGCGGCGGTCGGCTTGTCGGTCTCGACCTGCTCCAGCACCTCGGTGCCGCCCAGCTCGTTCAGGAGGATCGCTCGCATCTTCGTCATGCGAAAAGGATCATCGAGGGTGGTACCCGTTGTGAAGAAGGCACCTGAAAGGTATATAGGTACCTCATGTATACCGTTCCCGACCTGCGCGCACACGGCGGCGCGGACGCCTTCCTCCGCAACTGCTCCTCCCGCGCCGTGCTGGACCTCCTGACCAACAAGTGGGTCTGCCTGGTCATCGGAGCCTTGCGTCCGGGCACCATGCGCTTCGGGGAACTACGCCGACGGCTTGACGGCATCACGCAGAAGATGCTCACCCAGACTCTGCGGGAGCTGGAACGGGCTGGGTTGGTGCATCGTGACTTGTATCCGAGCGTGCCGCCGAAGGTGGAGTACAGCTTGACGCCGTTGGGGCAGAACGTGGGTGTGCTGATGGATGCGATTCGGGTGTGGGCGGAGGATCACATCGAGGACATCCGCAACGCACAGGTGGCCTACGACGCCCGCGCCGACGAGGAACTCCAGCCAGTCTGACGCGGGCGGCGGGTCAGGCGTTTTGGGACTTCTCCAGGGCCTCTCGGGCCTTTCTGGCCATGTCGGCTACTGCTGCCCTGCGTACGGCGTCCGCCTCGTAGTCCTGGCGTCGGTCCTTCACCACGCGGGCCGGGATGCCTACTGCGATCTTGAAGTCCGGCACGTCTCCCCGCACCACCGCGTGTGCGCCCAGCACGCATCCCCGCCCGACTCGCGTGCCCCGGGTGACGGTGACCTTCGTGCCCAGCCAGCAGTCCGGGCCGATGCGGACCGGGGACTTCACGATTCCCTGGTCCTTGATCGGTAGGTTGATGTCCGCTGTCACGTGGTCGAAATCGCAGATGTAGACCCAGTCCGCGATGAGCGTTGCCGCGCCTATTTCGATGTCCAGGTAGCAGTTGACGGTGTTGTCCTTGCCGAAGACCGCCTTGTCGCCGATGCGCAGGGAACCCTCGTGGCAGCGGATGGCGTTGCCGTCGCCGATGTGGACCCAGCGGCCTATTTCCAGGCGGCCGTAACCCGGGCGGCAGTGGAGCTCCACGTTTTTGCCCAGGAAGACCATGCCCCTCAGGACCACGTGCGGGTTGGTCAGGCGGAACTTCAGCAGGCGCCAGTAGCGGACCAGGTACCACGGGGTGTAGGCGCGGTGGCGGAGGACCCATTTCAGGGAGGCCAGTGTGAGGAACCTCGCCTGCGCCGGGTCGCGCCTGTTCCGGCGCCACCTCGTCCACACCGGCGCGCCCCACATGCTCGTCACGCGGGCACTGTAACCCGCGCGGCAGGATGGGTGGCGTGACGATCCCCCTGATCATCGACACCGACCCCGGTGTGGACGACGCCCTCGCGCTCGCGGTCGCCGTTGCCAGTCCCGAAGTCGAGTTGTTGGGCGTGACGACGGTGTTCGGCAACGTCGGCCTGGACAAGACCACCCGCAACGCGTTGCGCCTGATGACCCTGCTCGGTCGTGACGACATCCCGGTGGCGGTGGGTGCGGAACGGCCGTTGGTGCACCCCCAGCCGCACGTCTCCCGCGCGCACGGGGCCGACGGGCTGTCGGGGTTCGCCGACACCCTGCCGGAGGCGACCGCCAAAACCGATCCGCGGGACGCGGTGACGTTGATGAAAGACCTCCTGGAGGCCTCCGACGAACCGGTGACGATCGTTCCCATCGGACCGTTGACGAACATCGCCCTCCTATTGGCCGCACACCCGCGCCTAAAAGAGCGCATTGCGCGCCTTGTGGTGATGGGTGGCGGCATAAGGGGTGGCAACATCACCGCGGCTGCGGAGTTCAACCTGTGGTGTGATCCCGAGGCCGCGCGGCGGGTGCTGGTGGAGGAACGGGTGCCCACCACGTTGGTCACGATGGATCTGACCAAGAGGTGCGCGGTGAGTGCCGAATGGCTCCAGCGGGTCGGGGAGTCGTCGGAGATCGGCGCGAAACTGGTGGGGCTGACCCCGGATTACCTGGCCGCCTACCGCCGGTTCCTGGGCTGGGACGGGATGGCGGTGCACGACGCCGTGGCCGTGGCGGAGGCCGTTCGGCCGGGGATCCTCGCCACGGAACGGTTCCCGGTCGAGGTGGAGTGCGCGTTCGGGCCGGGTCGGGGTGGGCTGCTGGTCGACGAACGGCTGGAGACGCCCAAGGACATCGGGGTCGACATCGCCGTGGACACCGACCTGGACGCTCTGCGCGGGTTCCTCTTCGAGCGCCTAAGTGCGTTCGGCGTGCGTCAATAGGTACACCGGACGGCGGCCGATGCGGGTCAGCACGACCGTCATCGAGCCGCCGCCGGACAGCTTCAGCCTGGGCCGCAGCGCGTTGGGGTCGATGTCGAGACCGCGCACCAGGATCTCCAGCTTGCCGACGTCGTGCGCGCGCAGCACGGCCCTCAGCGACTTCTCGCTGTAGTGGCCGTGCTCGACCACCTGGAACGCGCGGATGCCACTCGGCGGCACGGGTCCGGTCAGGTAGGCGATCCGCTCGTCGAGCTGCGCCAAGCCGTGCTTGTGGGCGTATTGCCGCACGAGACCGGCCCGCACGACGGCCCCGTCCGGGTCGATCAGCCACTCCTGCGGCTCGGTGACGGGGCAGTCGTCGGGCTCGGCGTCGGTGATCGTCCACTCCTCGCCCGTAGACCGTAGGACCGACGCCCGCCGCGTCACACCCGGCGTGGCCAGGCCGCGGGTCCACAGGCACGCCTCGCGCACGTGCCCGTCCAGCGACACCAGCTCGACCTCGTCGGCCCAGGGCGCGACGGCGAAGTCCACGCCGGGCGCGCACTTCACGGCCAGGTCGCGGTCGGTGTAGGCGGCGGCCAGCTCGTCCAGTGGAGGGGCGAAGTCGGCGGGGTGCCACGTCCGCCGCCCGGCGGAGTCGCGCCGGGCTGGGTCGGCCACGACGGGGACGTCCCGGGAGACGGGTTTGAGCGCGTCGGCCCGCAGCACCGCGCGCGAGCCGCGCAGGTTGTGTCGGGCCATCGCGACCCGCACGGGGTCCAAATCTGAGCCGAAGGAACCCTCGGGCAGCGCGGCCAGGTCCGCCCCGATCGAGCACGTGACGTCGTGCGCGACCCGGCCGGCGAACCGCTTCGCCCGGTGCGCGGCGACCTCGCGCGGGGTGGCCTGCTGGAGGGCATCATCGGTGAACAGGCCCTCGGCGAAGTCCACCTTGGACACCGCTTTGCGCCGCAGCAGCACGGTTTCCAGCACGGCGCCGGTGTGGTCCGGGGAGACCTGCTTGGCGCGTTTCACGTCGTCCAGCCGCGACGCCGGCGTGAGCGGCAGGTCCGCCAACGCCGACAACGCGGCGCACCCGGCGTCGGAACGCAGGTACGCCACGTCGTCGAGGCTGAACGCGTAGCCCACGTCAGGCGACCGGCTTGCGGCCCGTCACCGAGACGTTGTAGAAGACCTCCCGCGGCAGGACCTTGGCGAGCACGTTCTCGTCCACCCAGGACAGCCGCTGCCAGGTGCGGTAGGCGAACATCGCCCAGCCGAAGCCGAGCTTCCCGCGCGGGACGGCCGCCTCGAACGTGCGCACCGGCCAGCCGAACAGGGCCGCCGACAGCTCCTCGGTGACCGCCCGGACGTGCACCGCGCCCGCGCCCCGGGCCGTGCGCTCCAGGTCGGAGGGGTCGAAGGTGTGCAGGTCGACGACCGCTTCCAGGGCCGCCGCGCGGGAGGACTCGTCCAACTCCTCCTGCGGGCGCCGCCAGTCGTTGAGCGGGCCGAGCTTGGTGACGTTCGTGGTCAGCCACCAGGTGAGCTGGCCGAGCTTGCGGGCGTAGAAGTTGCCGATGTTGGTCGGGTCGCCCGCGAACACGAACTTGCCGCCCGGCTTGAGCACGCGCAGCACCTCGCGCATGGCGGCGGGGATGTCGGGGATGTGGTGCAGCACGGCGTGCCCGACGACCAGGTCGAAGGTGTTGTCTTCGTACGGGATGCGCTCGGCGTCGGCGACCCGGCCGTCGACCGGCAGGTCCAGGTTCTTGGCGTTGCGCAACGCCACCTCGACCATGCCCGGCGACAGGTCGGTCACCGAGCCCTTCTCGATGACACCGCCCTGCATGAGGTTGAGCAGGAAGAACCCGGTGCCGCAGCCCAGTTCGAGGGCGTGCTCGTAGGGGCCGGTGTCGCCCGCGACGGCCCGGAAGCGGTCCGTGGCGTAGGTGATGCAGCGCTCGTCGTAGGAGATCGACCACTTCTCGTCGTACGTGCCCGCTTCCCAGTCGTGGTAGAGCACGTTGGCGAGCTTGGGGTCCTTGTACGCCGCCTGGACCTCTTCGGCGGTGGCGTGCGGGTTCGGCTTGGGATCAACGGCCACTGAACTTCGCCTTCCCCGGGCCGTTCTCGATGAACGACGCCATGCCGGTCTTCTGGTCCTCGGTCGCGAACATCGCGGCGAACAGCTGGGACTCCAGCTTCAGGCCGTTGCCGAGGTCGGTGTCCAGACCGCCGTCGATCGCGGCCTTGGCGGCGGCGTAGGCGACCACGGGACCGTTGACGAACTGGCCGGCCCACCGCTTGGCGGCCTCGTACACGTCGTCCGGCGCGACGACCTCGTCCACCATGCCGATCCGCAGCGCCTCCTCCGCGCCCACGAACCGGCCGGTGTAGATCAGGTCCTTGGCCTTGGACGGTCCGATCAGGCGCGGCAGGCGCTGCGTGCCGCCCATGCCCGGGATGACGCCGAGCAGGATCTCCGGCTGGCCGACCTTGGCGTTGTCCCCCGCGATGCGGCGGTCGGCGCACAGGGCCAGCTCGAACCCGCCGCCCAGGGCGTACCCGGTGATCGCGGCCACGGTCGGCTTGGGGATCTCCTCGACCGCGCGCAGCGACGACTGGAACGCGCTGACCTTGGCCGCCATGTCGACGTAGGACTGGTCGGCCATCTCCTTGATGTCCGCGCCGGCCGCGAACACCTTGGGCCCGCCGTAGACGATCACCGAGTAGACGTCCGCCCGCCGAGCGGCCTCCTGCGCGGCGGCCCGGATCTCCTCCTGGACCTGCCGGTTCAGCGCGTTCATCGGCGGCCGGTTCAGCCGGATGGTGCCGATCCCGTCCTCGACCTCGAGGTTCACGAACTCAGCCACAAGTCCTCCGTGTCGTCTGCCGACGCCCCGTCGCGTCGATGGGCCAATGGGAGGTTACCCCTGGGTAGCTTTGCGGCGCGCGAAGTACCGGTCGCCCGCCTTTTGCAGCTCCAGCGGCTGGTCGAACGTCTTGGACAGGTTCTCCTCGGTCAGCACCTCGTCCAGCAGGCCCTGCGCCACGATCGCGCCCTCGCGCAGCAGCAGCACGTGCGTGAAGCCCGGCGGGATCTCCTCGACGTGGTGCGTGACCAGCACCGTCGCCGGCGCGTCGGGGTCCATCGCCAGCTCCGACAGCCGCGCCACGAGGTCCTCGCGGCCACCCAGGTCCAGGCCCGCGGCCGGCTCGTCGAGCAGCAGCATCTCCGGGTCGGTCATCAGCGCACGGGCGATCAGCGTGCGCTTGCGCTCACCCTCGGACAGCGTGCCGAACGTCCGGTCGGCCAGGTGCTCGATGCCGAACTGGGCCAGCAGCTCCTTCGCGCGGCCCGTGTCCAGCTGGTCGTACTCCTCGCGCCACCGGCCCAGCACCGCGTACCCGGCGCTCACGACCAGGTCGGACACCTTCTCCTCGCCCGGGATGCGCCCGTTCAGCGCCGCCGAGGACAGCCCGATGCGGGGCCGCAGCTCGAAGACGTCCGTCTTGCCGATGCGCTCGCCCAGCAGGTGCACCTTGCCCTTGGTGGGGTGCAGCTCGGCGGCGGCAAGCCGAAGCAACGTCGTCTTGCCCGCGCCGTTGGGACCGAGCACCACCCAGCGCTCGTCCAGCTCCACGCTCCAGTCGACGTCCCCCACCAGCGTGGTCTTGCCCCGTCGAACCGAAACACCCTGCATGTGGATGACCAGATCTTCGTTTTCCACGCCAACCCTCGCCCCGTCGATGCCCAGCTCCCGACATTCTTGTGCACCGCCCGGCGCACGAAGGCGGCAGGGCGGCCATCCCCACTTTGTCGGTGGTCCCTGGGAAGATCGGGGGCATGGCACTCGACACCTCCCTGCTCGCAGGCCGGCCGTTCCCGCTGGGCGCGCACCCCGAAGCCGGTGGCGTGCGGTTCGCGGTGTCCGCGCCGCCCGCCGACGCGGTCGAGGTGTGCCTGATCAGCGAAGACGGCGGCGAGCAGCGGGTACAGCTGACCGAGCGCACGTTCGGCGTGTGGCACGGCCTGGTGTCCGGCGTCACACCCGGACAGCGCTACGGCTACCGCGTCCACGGCCCGTACGACCCGGCGCGGGGGCTGCGGTGCAACCCGGCCAAGCTGCTGGTCGACCCGTATGCGAGGAGGATCACGGGCGCGTTCACCGACCTCTCGGCGGCCCTGGGGTACGCGGTCGACCCGATGCACGGTCCGCCGTCGTCGGTCGACTCGCTGGGCAGCGTGCCGCTGTCGGTGGTCACCTCGCCGGGCGGGCCGGACACGGGCGTGAAGCCGGAGGTGCCGTTCGAGGAGGCGGTGGTCTACGAGCTGCACGTGCGGGGGTTCACCAAGCGTCACCCGGCCGTGCCGCCGCACCTGCGCGGCACGTACCTGGGCCTGGCGCACCCGGCGGTGGTCGAGCACTTGGCGCGGCTGGGCGTCACCACGGTGGAGCTGCTGCCGGTGCACGCGTTCGTCGACGAACCGGCCCTGATCCGCGACGGCAGGCACAACTACTGGGGTTATTCGCCGCTGAGCTACTTCGCGCCGCACCCCGGGTACGCCAGCGAGCCGGGGCGGGAGATCGAGGAGTTCCGCACGATGGTCGCCGCCCTGCACGCGGCGGGCATCGAGGTGCTGATCGACGTCGTGTTCAACCACACGTGCGAGGGCGGCCCCGAAGGCCCCACCCTGTCCTACCGGGGCTTCGACGCGCCCGGCTACTACCTGCACATCGAGGGCGGCGGCAGCACCCTGGACATCACGGGCTGCGGCAACACCCTGGAGGCCGGCTCCCCGCAGGTGGTGCGTCTGGTCACCGACTCGCTGCGCTACTGGGCCACCGAACTGGGCGTGGACGGCTTCCGCTTCGACCTGGCTTCCACACTCGGCCGCCCCCACGGTGGCCGCTTCGACCGCGCGTCGGCCATGCTCACCGCGATCACCACGGACCCGCTGCTGTCCCGCTGCAAGCTGATCGCCGAACCGTGGGACGCGACCGGCGACGGCTACCGCGTGGGCGACTTCGGTGTGCAGTGGGCGGAGTGGAACGGCCGCTACCGCGACACCGTCAGGGATTTCTGGCGCGGCCACACCGGCGTCCGCGACCTGGCCTACCGCCTGTCGGGCTCGTCGGACCTCTACGCCGACGACCTGCGCCGCCCGTGGCAGTCGATCAACTTCATCACCGCGCACGACGGCTTCACCCTGCGGGACCTGGTGTCGTACAACGAGAAGCACAACGAAGCCAACGGCGAAGAAAACCGCGACGGCACCAACGACAACCGCTCCTGGAACTGCGGAGCGGAGGGCGACACCACCGACCCCACAATCCTGACCCTGCGCGCCCGCCAGGCCCGCAACCTCCTGGCGACCCTCCTGTTCTCAACCGGCACCCCGATGCTCACCGCCGGCGACGAACTGTGGCGAACCCAGGGCGGCAACAACAACGCGTACTGCCTGGACGACGAGACATCGTGGGTCGAGTGGAAGCTGACCCCGGACGCGGAGTCGATGCTCGCCTTCACCCGCCGCGTAATCGCCCTGCGCGCCGACAGTCCGGCCCTACGCCAACCAGAATTCTTCGACGGCCGAACAACTCCTTCCGGCGCCCCAGACCTGGTGTGGTTCCGAGCAGACGGCGAGGAGATGGCCGAGACCGACTGGTTCGACGACAGCCGCCGCTTCCTAGGCATGTGGATCGACGGCTCAACTTCTCTCTCCCGCACGAGGGAAGGCGAACTGGTCTCCGACGACTCCTGGCTCCTACTACTCAACGCGGCCCCCACCCCCCAGGAAGTAACCCTCCCCGGCCCCGAATACGGCACCAACTACATCCCGGCGTTGGACACCACAACCCCAGACGGCACCCCACAAACCCCCACCCCCAAACCCCCCACCACCCCCCTAACCCTCCACCCCCGCTCCCTACTCCTCTTCCGAGTCCCCGAACCCACCCCTCCATCCCGCCCCTGACCAGCACTTCCCCAATCACCCGATCGAGCGACATACAGAATCCGCGACCAACTCCCAACTCACACGTCCCGAAGAATGAGGAACGCGGGAAGCCGGCCCCACCTCCCACTCCCACCGACCCACCACACCCCCGAACCCCACCCCTCCCACCACACACCCCAACCCCACCCCGCCCACCGCACAGCCCTCCCAAGCCCTCGCGACCCACACCACCCGCTGCCCCGCCGCACCGACTGCCAGCCACGCCGCCCCGCCACGCCTTCCCGCTGGCCACGCCGCGACGCCGGGTTTGCCCCCCAGCCCCACGCCAGCGCCGCCCCACGCCAGCGCCGCGACGCCGGGTTTGCCCCCGCCCCGCGCCAGCGCCGCCCGGCGCCCACGCCGCACCTCCGCGCCGCCGTCCCGGACAGCCGTCCCGCGCCCCCGCGCACGCCGCCGCCCACCGCGCCCACGCAGCCCGCCCGCGCGAAGCCCGCCCGCATCCGCGCGCGCCGTCCGCGCACCCGCAGCGCCAGTCCCAGCCCGCGCCAGCCCCCGCCCCAGCCCGCGCCAGCCGACCCCCGCCCGCCGGCCAGTCCGCGCCGCGCCCCCAGTCCGCTCAGCCCGGCCAGTCCGCGCCCTCCCGCCAGTCCGCGCCGCCCGCCGCGTTCACGCCGCCCGTCGGCACCGCTCCGCCGCACCAGCCAGCATCCCCGCATTCCCCACACCGACCGGCACCGCGCCCGCCCGACCTCGCCCGCCCGACCTCGCCCGCCAGCCCGCGCCCGCCAGCCCGCGCCCGGCAGCCCTGCCTGTCCGCCGGCCCAGCCCTCCAGCCCAGCCCTGGCGCCAGCCAGCCCACCACCCGAGCCAACCCGGAGCCATCTCCCGGACGTGCGGTGGAGGAGGCGTCAGACAGGTCCCGGCCGCGGCGTAGAGGCAGGCGTAGACGCAGGGGCGGCGCGGACATGGGTGCGATCGCCAACGTGGAGGCGGTCGCGGGTGGTGATCGTGTGCAAAGTGCCCAGGGGCTTGGGTGGGTGGTGGGTGCGTCGGGGTGCGAGGCAATCCTGGCTGGTGGGAGCGGGTGCGGTGAGGGTTGGCGGCGTGGCAGGATGCGCGCGTGGCCCGCCCGTTGTTGTTCACCTGGTGTGACCGCACGATCGACCTCCTGTTGGTGGCGTCGTGCGGGTGTAGCCGGACGCGGCGTGGTGGTCGGTTCGCCGTTCTGCGTACCGAGGTGGGTTGAAGCCCGCTCTGCCGCGTCGCGTCGTGATCGCTACCCCCGTGCCCGACCGTAGCCATCAGGAGCGACCACACCGTGACTTCCGCACTCGCACGTGCCGACCTGCACCCAGCGCTCGACGTGCCCCTCCTGCGCGACCTCATCCACCCCGACCGCGCCCTCTGGACCCCGCGTGAACTGCGCGAACTGACCTCCACCGTCACCAGCGAACTGACCACCCCGCTGCTGTCCGTCCTCGAATACCACCCCGACCAGCGCTGGTGGGCCCGCCTCGGCCTGACCGAAGGCGTCGAACTCTGGCTGCTCTCCTGGCTCCCCGGCCAAGGCACCGAACCCCACGACCACGGCGGCGCCGCCGGCTCCTTCACCGTCCTCACCGGACAGCTGCACGAGGACTACCGCTACCCCGGCGGCCCGGTCCGGTCGGCCACGCGGGAAGTCGGGGACGCCATCGGGTTCGGCGCCGGCCGTGCGCACCAGGTCGTCAACCGCGGCACGGTCGGTGCGGCCAGCGTGCACGCCTACTCGCCGCCGCTCGTGCCGACCCGCGAGTACCCGAGCCTGCTCGACATCCCACCCGAGATCCCCCCGCTGCCCGCGCACCGCCTACCGTGGGAACGCCTGCGGGAACTCGCCGACCAGGAGGGGCCGTGAGCGCCGAAACCCTGCTCGAAGAAGCCCGGCGGAGCCTGCGCCGGGTCACGCCCGAAGAACTGCCGAACCTCGAGAACGCGCTCGTCGTCGACATCCGCCCGCGCCACAACCGGGCCGCCGAAGGGGAGATCCCGGGATCGGTGCCGATCGAGCGGATCGTGCTGGAGTGGCGGCTCGACCCGAACGGCGACCACCGCATCCCCGGCTTCGACGCCGACACGACCGTCGTCGTGCTGTGCAACGAGGGCTACGCCTCCAGCCTCGCCGCACGCGACCTCCAGCGCGTCGGACTCCCCAACGCGACCGACCTGGTCGGCGGGTTCCGCGCGTACGCCGCCGCCGGGCTGCCGGTTCGGGAAGGTGCCAGCGAGGCCGTCACCTGAGAGGGAACCGCCGGCCGGGCGGTAGCGTCTTCAGGCTTGTGTGGAAGGTGCTGACGGCGGTCGTCGTCCTCGTCCTGGTGGTCTGGGACTACCGCTCTGCTCCGGCCGGCCTGGCGGGAGCCGCGTGCGGTGCGCTCGCCGCGATGGCGTTGCTGGAGATCGGGCTGCTGCTCGGGGCGCTCGTGTGGCGCACGCGGGTGACGGCGGTGCTGATCGGCGTCGGCGGCGAGATCCGGACGTGGAACCGGCCGGGACTGCGGATCGTGCTGCGCACCGTCCCGGTGCTGATGTCGGTCGGCATCACCGCGGGCCGTGCGCCCGTGCGGCGGCGGATCTGGCTGACGTCGTGCACCTCCGTGCTGCTGATGGCGTCGCCCGTCGCCGCGTGCTGGGTGTTCCTCGACGGGCCGTTCGCCCGGGGCCTGGCGGTGGCCGGTACTGCCGTGCTGGTCAACGCCCTCGTGCCACGCCGGGGCGCGGGCGGCACGTCCGCAGGCTGGTTCCTGTTCAAGCTGCCGCGCCTGAAGGGCCGGGTGGTGACCGAGATGGAGGCCGCGCCCCTGGTGACCGCCGCGTCCGACGCCTTGGAGGCGGGTGACCTCGACCGCGCCGAGAAGGTCGCGGAACGACTGATGGCGGCGCACCCCACTTTGCTGTCGGCGATCGGGACGAAGGTATCCGTGCTGACGCTGCGCACCCGGTACGCCGAGGCGCTGCACATGGTCAGCAACCTCGTCGGCCGGACCGACCTTGACCAGCGGGACATGGCGTTCGTCATGGCGCAGATGGCCAGTTCGACGGTGAACGCGATGGAAGCCGGGCAGCTGCCGCTGGAGGTCGGACTGGGTGCGGCGAAGCGAGCGTCCGATGGTGCGGTGCAGCTGGGTTACCCGCGCTACCGGGCGACGGCGACTCTGGCGCAGCTCGCCCTCCTCGAAGACGACGTGCCGCGGGCGATCGTCCTGGCCGGACAGGCCCGGCAGACCGCCGAGACGACCCTGAACCGCGCGGACGCCCTCGCGACCCTGGCCCGCGCCCAGATGGCCAACGGCGACAACGCGGCGGCGCGACGGACCCTGGAGGAGGCCCGCGCACTCGCCGGCTGGATGCCCCGCGTGGCCGAGGTGAGCGCCCGCCTCGACATCACCTGACCCGCCCCCGCACCCCCTCGAACTCCCAGCGCAGGCTCACCCACCACCAGCCCGCCCGCCCCACGCACGCCGCACGCCCCACGCACGCATGCCCGCCGGACGCCGCACGCCGGACGCCCGCCGCCGCACGCCCGCCGCCACATGCACGCATGTACCCCCGCCGCACGCACACACACGGGCCACACGCCCGCGCGCCGCACCCGACCTCCGCCCGCCCCCGCGTGTCGCAGCCGTGGCCGTGGCCGTGGTGGTGGCCGCGTGCCAGCCGCAGCCGGGCCAGCCGCAGCCGTGTCGCAGAGCCGCACCAGCTTTGCCGCAGAGCCGTGGCCTAGAGCCGCGCCAGCGGTGCCCCAGAGCGGTGCCCCAGAGCGGTGCCGGCCGTGCGCCAGAGCCGTGTCGGGTGTGCCCCAAGCGTCGGCGGGCCGGCCGCCGGCCCCCGGTTTCCATTCTCCCACGGGGGTACGACAATTTCCGGTCTCGGCGCTGAAAGGAAATGGGGAGTGGGCCGGGGACGGCGCGTGTCCCCGGCCCCCGCGCCCCGGCCCGAAGCTTGGCGACCGGTTCACACGACATTACTCACCAAAGGCGGGTGTGGGGTGAACTATCGCCCGGAGGAGTGGTGCGCAAACGTTTCGCTCACCTATTGCGGGCGGAATGCGGTGCGGGGGTGGGTGTGGCCGCTGAAACGCGGTGGCGAGTGGGTGACCTTCTTCCGCGGTGGCCACTGGAAGTGACGTGGTCCGGGGAAGTGGGGGGCTGCGCGACCGACATCCCCGGACCGCCTCGCTACACCGGCGTGGTCGGTACCGTCGGCAGGCCGCCGGACGGCTCGGGCAGGCCGCAGTTCTTCAGGGCGTCGCCCAGGTTCTTCAGCAGGGCGGACAGCTGCTTGAGCAGGGCGGGCACGTCGGCCACCGCCGGTGCGCCCGGCACGACCGCGCTGAGCACGCCGAACGTCGCCGCGAAGACGCCCAGGGTGTTGGACAGGCACTGCTCGGACGCCCGGTGCGCCACCGGGACCGGACCGGCCGCGCCCACGGCCGGGGTCGGCAGGCACTTGGCGCCCTGCAACGCGCCCAGCAAACCCAGCACCTCGCCCAACGGCACGGCGGTGGCGCTCGGTGCGGGAGGCACGCCGGTCAGTTTGGCGACGATTGTCTTGAGGGTGTCCGACAACTGCTGGACCAGGCCGGCGCACGCGACCGGTGGGGCCGGTGCGGGTGGGGGTTCGGCCGACGCGGCGGGAACGACCGTCGCGGCGACGAGGGCGACGAGCAACGAAGCTGTTGACGCGAATTTCTTCACCGGGCCACGCTTCCTCTCACGGTTCTGCGCTGCACCGGGGGACCGGAGGACACGGCACCGGCGGACCGGGCCCTATTCCACGCGAAAAAAGCGTAAGCCCGTTCACGTCGTCCCGACCCGCGTGCTCGCACGAGTTCACCGGAAGGCACAACGCCGCCACCGAAGGATGAAAGCGGGCACGGTTCGGATGACCGCCGGTCACCGCCGGCGGTCATCCGACCAGGTGATCAGCCGGCGAGGACGACCCGGCCCAGCTCAGCCGGTGACGCGAGGAGGTCGTGCCGCGGCAGCACGCGGACCGTGTAGCCGACCGCGCCGGCGTGCGGCAGGGGCACCTCGATGTCGTAGTTGCCGTTGCCCGAGTAGTGCATGGTGTGCGTGACGGCGTCGTACAGCTCGTCCGAGTCGCCGACCTTGCCCAGCACGACCTGCACGTCCACCTCGGACGGCTCCAAGCCGGCCAGCTCGATCCGCGCCCGCACCCCGACCGGCGTGCCCAGCAGCGGCGCGGCCGACCCGTTCAGGGTCAGGTCCGAGTCCAACACCCGCACGCGCGTCCACGACGCCCGCAGCCGCTGCCGGTAGGCGGCCAGCTCCTTCGCGCCCCGGTACCCCTCGCCCACCACGGACGCGGCCGACGACGCGGCGGGCGCGTACAGGCTCTCCACGTACTCCCGCACCATCCGCGACGCCTGCACGGCCGGGCCGAGCGACGCCAGCGTGTGCCGGACCATCGACAGCCACCGCGTGGGCACGCCGTTCTCGCCGCGGTCGTAGAACAGCGGCGCGACCTGGCTGCCCAGCAGGTCGTAGAGGGCCGCGGCCTCCAGGTCGTCGCGCCGGGTCGGGTCGGTGACGCCGTCCGCGGTGGGGATGGCCCAGCCGTTGCTGCCGTCGTACAGCTCGTCCCACCAGCCGTCGCGGATGGACAGGTTCAGGCCGCCGTTCAAGGCCGACTTCATGCCGGACGTGCCGCACGCCTCCAGCGGGCGCATCGGGTTGTTCAGCCACACGTCGCAGCCCCAGTACAGGTAGCGGGCCATCGACATGTCGTAGTCGGGCAGGAACACGATCCGGTGCCGCACGCCGGCGTCGTCGGCGAACCGCACGATCTGCTGGATCAGCGCCTTGCCGCCGTCGTCGGCGGGGTGCGACTTGCCCGCCACGACCAGCTGCACCGGCCGCTCGGGGTGCAGCAGCAGCGCGCGCAGCCGCTCCGGGTCGCGCAGCATCAGCGTCAGCCGCTTGTAGGTCGGGACGCGGCGGGCGAAGCCGACGGTCAGGACGTCCGGGTCGAACACCGAGTCCGTCCAGCCCAGCTCGAGCGCCGACGCGCCGCGCTGCAACCAGGACGCGCGGGTCCGGCGGCGCACCTCGTCCACGAGCTTGCCGCGCAGGTCGTTGCGCAGCTCCCACAGGCGCTGGTCGGTGACCGGTTCGAAGCCGCGCAGGCCCACGCCGCTGTCGTCGGACTCGCCGAGCAGGCGGCTCATCTCGGTGGCCGCCCAGGTCGGGCCGTGGACGCCGTTGGTGACCGACCCGATCGGCACCTCGGTGACGTCGAAGCCCGGCCACAGGCCGCGGAACATGTCCCGGCTGACCTTGCCGTGCAGCTTGGACACGCCGTTGGCGCGCTGCGCGAGCCGCAGGCCCATGTGGGCCATGTTGAACAGGCCCGGGTTCTCCTCCGCGCCGAGGGCGAGGATGCGCTGGGTGTTCACGCCCGGCAGCAGGGTCTCCGCGCCGAAGTAGTGCTGCACGAGGTCCACCGGGAACCGGTCGATGCCCGCCGGGACGGGGGTGTGCGTGGTGAAGACGGTGCCCGCGCGCACGGCCGCCAGCGCCTGGTCGAAGTCCAGGCCCTCGCCGGTGACCAGTTCGCGGATGCGCTCCAGGCCGAGGAACCCGGCGTGGCCCTCGTTGGTGTGGAACACCTCGGGGCTGTGGTGGCCGGTCAGCTCGCAGAACGTCCGCACCGCGCGCACACCGCCGATGCCCGCGAGGATCTCCTGGCGGATGCGGTGGTCCTGGTCGCCGCCGTAGAGGCGGTCGGTGACGCCGCGCAGGTCCTCGTCGTTCTCCTCGACGTCGGAGTCCAGCAGCAGCAGCGGGATGCGGCCCACCTGGGCCTTCCAGATCTTGGCGCGCAGCACCCGGTCGCCGGGCATGGCCACGTGCACCAGGATCGGGGCGCCGGACGGCTCGGTGAGCAGCTCCAGCGGCAGGCCGCGCGGGTCGAGCACCGGGTAGTGCTCGATCTGCCAGCCGTCCAGCGACAGGGCCTGCCGGAAGTAGCCGGACCGGTAGAGCAGGCCGACCGCGATCAGCGGGACGCCCAGGTCCGAGGCCGCCTTGAGGTGGTCGCCGGCGAGCACGCCGAGGCCGCCCGAGTAGTTGGGCAGGGCCTCGGTGACGCCGAACTCCATCGAGAAGTAGGCGATGGCCGAGGGCAACGGGCTCAGCTCGTAGTTGCCGTGCTCACGCCGCTGCTGCACCTCGTCCTGCCGCCGCTGGAACCACCGCGGCCCGGTGAGGTAGCGGTGCAGGTCGTCGGCCAGCGCACGGGTGTGGGCGAGGAACTGCTCGTCCCGCGCCAACCCCTCCAACCGCTCCGGGTCGACCGTGGACAGCAGCCGCAAGGGGTCCGCGCTCTCCGACCACCGGGCGGGGTCGATCGAGGCGAACAGGTCCTGTGTCGGCTGGTGCCAGGTCCAGCGCAGGTTCAGGGCGAGCGTGCCCAGTGCGGACAGCGGCTCTGGCAGGCTGGCTCGGACGGTGAACCGGCGGAGTGCTCGCATGGCGTCGGACCCTATCCCCCATCCAGCGGTGCGGAGCAACGGTCACCCGAACCGATGCAGGTACCGATCCAGCTCTACCAGCACAGATCGCTCCGCGCGTGTTCTTTCGTACACAGTTGGCAGCGTCCCGGGCAAGCCTCACCCGGTCCGCCGATCGACGGCCAGGACGATCGTCTCGTCGGCGTCCTCGCCCCCGGCGGCCCGCCGCTCCAGCAGCGTGACCCCGGCCGCCATCCGCCAGTACCGCAGGGCGTCGTCCGACCCGTGGAGATCGGCGGCGAGGAACGCCGCACCCACCCGGATGGCGGTGGCCAGTTCGGGGGTAACCGTCCGCCGGCCGGCGAAAACCGGTTCCGCGAGCGCGCGCAGCCGGTCCGGCAGTCCGACGTCCCGCACGACCACCCTCTCCGGCAGCACGCGTGCGTCCTCCACCAGCGTCAAGGGGTGGATCTCCAGGTGCGTGGGCCCACCGACGACCAACGCATCGGCGACTTCGGAACGCCCCATGAACGACATGGCCAGCGCTCGACCGACCCGCGACTCCTCGAACGGCACCCGGTCACCCCGGTGCAGCGGGAAGCGCTCGGTGCTGGTCAGTTCGCGCGCGAGCCCGAGCACAGCAACCACCGGCAGGTCCGCGTACCGACGGGCCAGCCGCTGCCGAGCCGCGACGAGCGTGGCGTGGAGCCGCTCGGTCGCCTGGATCGCCGCGCCGATCGTCAGAGCCAGGTCGAGGTCACCGAGCGCCACTTCCGCACCGGTCAGGCTCACCCGGGCGCCGAGTGTCGCGAGGCCCTGGCGCAACGGCTCGATCGGCATCGGCGGAGCGCCGCCGTTGTGCAGGCTCGCCAGGTGGGACGAGGCGACGGCTTCGAGGTGCAGCAACTCCAGCAGGTCCAGCAACGTGGCGGAACGGAGGTCGGTGACCAGGTACTCAGCCACCAGGAGCCCGTAGAAGTCGTGCGTGCTGCGGAAGTCCGGCACCCGGTCACCGGCGTCGAGCCAGTACGCCTGTCCCTGCTTGCCGATCACTCGCTGTGCGGATGGGTGGCTCACCTCCGTCTTCGTGGGTAGGCGGTAGCGGGTCGAGCCGCCCACCACCTCGCTCGCCCACTGCGCGAAGTCCGCCGCCTCGGTGGCCCACACGCCCCGCACGGGGGCCTCCGGGTCCAGGTCGGGAGGCACCTCGCGGTCGGTGTCGAGCTGGTAGAGGCGGTACAGCGAGTTGGGGACCGGGCGGGTGCACACGGCCACCCCGTCTCCGACGACCACGCGTTCTCGCATGAGCCTGGTCAAAGCGATGCCGGCCGCCAAGCGTCGCCGCTCGGGGTCGTCGCTGTCCGTAAAGGCATCCAGTCGACGCCGCAGCTCCGGGGACAGCTCCGAGCACACCTCGGCGCACTCGTACGCCAGCGACAACGCCGCCACCGTCCCCGACTCCAGGCATGCCTGCACCACCGAGTCGGCGAACGTCCGGGCGACCGCCAGAACCGTCGTCTCCCGCCACCAGTCGTCGTCCACCACGGCCGCCAGCGACAACAAATCCCCGGCCTGCCGCACGTGCACCGCAGCCAGGTATTCCTGAAAGGTCTGGTGGGCGAAAGAAAATTCGCCGCTCTCCCGCTCCACCAACAAACCGTTCGAACTCACATCCTCCAGCAACAACTCTTCCGTCATCGACGTGGACATCCGCCGCAGCACCGGCCGGAACACCTCAAGCACCTCAGCACGACCAAGGTCACGCACCCGGCGGGTCATCATCGTGTGCGCCAAGGTCTGCAACACCACCTCCTTGCGGTGGCCGTCCAGTCTGACCGGCAGGTCCTTGGCCTCGTGCCGCCGCCACAGCACGACCTCGCAGATCTCTCGATACAACTCAACCCGGCTGTCGGGCAGCTTGCTGCCGAACCGGTGCACGTTGGCGACCATCGTCAGCAACAACGGGTTCGCCGAAAGATCATCGAGAGTTGGTGTGGCGTGCAGCTTGTCCAGCAGCTCGTCGGCCGCCTTCTCCGCGCGCAGCCGCACGGCCTCCCCGACATCGCCCGTGCTCAAGCGCTCCATCGCCGCGTACCAGCCGCGCACGAACCGGCCCACCTGCTCGTCGGTGAAGTCCCGCACTTGCAACACCGTCGCGCCGCTCACCGGGGCAGTCCGGTAGCCCTGGGGGCGCGAAGTCAGGACGAAGTCGTTGCGCGGGTACTGGCGGACCTGGCGTTCGACCCACGCCGAGACGCGGCGGCGGTCCTCGGGGGAGGCCACCTCGTCCAAGCCGTCCAGCAGCACCACGCAGTCGCCGGCGCGCAGACGCTGTTCGAACCACTGAGGCGGCTCCGGCGTCGGGAAGCGCACGAGTTGGGTGCGCACCAACTCCGGCAGGGACGCGTCGGCGACGATCGCGGTCACGTGGTCGCGCAGGTACAGCAGCACGGGGATGCGGCGGCGGACCCGGCGGGACCCGGCGACGGCGAGGGCGACGTGCCGCAGCAAGGTGGTCTTGCCGCTGCCGGGCACGCCGATCACGGCGAGCACTACCGGTTCCGGGTGGCCCAGGAGGTCGGTCAGGGCGTGCCGGTCGCCGGCGGGTAATCGGGCCAGCAGGGAGGTCTGCGCGTTGTGCGGGGTCTGGGCGGCCAGGCCGACGTCCACGTAGACCTCGTCGAACCTGGGCGTGTGGGGGCCGACGAGGAACAGTCCTTTGAGGTCGGCGTACCTGAACGAGGTCAACATGTACCGCCGGTAATGGCGACCGAAACGGCTCACCCCACGGCGGAGTCCGGAATCCACCCGTTCGACAATCCGGTCACGCCACCGCCGCCACAGCGCGCGGGGCACGAAGAGCAGCGCCGCGACAACGGGTGTGATCAGGGCGGCGGACCAGCCGAGGTTGGTGAGCACCTGGGAAGTCAAGTGGAGTGCCGGCCGGCGTTCACTCGCCCGACCGTGTGACACACGTTCCGGGGAGTGGGACGGGTGTCCTCATCGCGGGAATCGATCAAGTCCCCAAGTGTGCGATCCAACCAGACGGGGTAGGAACTCCAGGTGGGAGTCCCCGGTGACGACGCGCGCGACCGCGCCGGGCAAACTTGACCGTGCAAGCGTCACACCAGGTGAGAGGGGCGCTGCCGATGAGCGGACGACTCGGTATCGACGACGTGACCCCGACCGTGAGCGGTGGCCGGTACCCGGCCAAGGCCGTGGTCGGCGAGCACGTCCCGGTCGAGGCGACGGTGTGGCGCGAGGGCCACGACGCCGTCGCCGCCACGGTGACGTGGCGTGGGCCGGGGGACCGGGTCGCCAGACAGACACGCATGGCGCCGCTGGGCGTCGGCCTGGACCGGTGGGTCGCCACGATCGTCCCGGACGCCGAGGGCTCGTGGACCTTCCGCGTCGACGCCTGGTCGGACCCGTGGTCGACGTGGCTGCACGCCGTCGAGGTCAAGATCGCCGCCGGCCAGGGCGCGGGCGAGCTGGAGAACGACCTGGAGAACGGCGCCCGGCTGCTGGACCGCGTCGCCCGCCGCCCCGACCGCCGCAAGGACAAGCCGCTGCTGCTCAACGCCGCCGCCGCGCTGCGCGACGAGGACCGGCCGCTGCCCGAACGGGTCGCGCCCGCCCTGGCCCAGGACGTCCGGCGGGTCATGCACGACCACCCGGTCCGCGAGCTGATCACCAAGGGCAAGGCGCAGAAGGTGTGGGTCGACCGCAAGCGCGCCGCCTTCGGCTCCTGGTACGAGTTCTTCCCCCGCTCGACCGGCGGGGTCGACGAGTCCGGCGTCCCCGTGCACGGCACGTTCACCACGGCGACCAAGGAGCTCGACCGCATCGCCGCGATGGGCTTCGACGTGGCCTACCTGCCGCCGATCCACCCGATCGGCCGGGTCAACCGCAAGGGGCCCAACAACACCCTCCACGCCACCGAGGACGACCCCGGCTCGACGTGGGCGATCGGCGCGGACGAGGGCGGTCACGACGCGATCCACCCCGAGCTGGGCACCATCGAGGACTTCGACGCCTTCGTGGCCCGCGCGAACGAGCTGGGCCTGGAGGTCGCCCTCGACCTCGCCCTCCAGTGCGCGCCTGACCACCCGTGGGTGCTCAAGCACCCGGAGTGGTTCACCACCCGCCCGGACGGGACCATCGCCTACGCCGAGAACCCGCCGAAGAAGTACCAGGACATCTACCCCGTCAACTTCGACAACGACCCCCAGGGCCTCTACAACGAGGTGCTGCGCGTGGTGCTGCACTGGGTCGACCACGGGGTGCGGATCTTCCGGGTCGACAACCCGCACACCAAGCCGCCGGACTTCTGGCAGTGGCTGATCTGGACGGTCAAGGACGCCCACCCGGACGTGCTGTTCCTGTCCGAGGCGTTCACCCGCCCGGCCCGGCTCTACGGGCTGGCCAAGCTCGGCTTCACCCAGAGCTACACGTACTTCACCTGGCGCACCACCAAGGAGGAGCTGACCGAGTTCGGCGCCGACCTGGTGAACCACTGGGACGAGGCCCGGCCGAACCTGTTCGTCAACACCCCGGACATCCTGCACGAGTCCCTCCAGCACGGCGGGCCGGGCATGTTCGCCCTGCGCGCCGCGCTGGCCGCGACCCTGGCGCCGACCTGGGGCGTGTACTCGGGCTACGAGCTGTTCGAGCACCAGGCCGTGCGCGAGGGCAGCGAGGAGTACCTGAACTCGGAGAAGTACCAGCTGCGCCCCCGCGACTACGCCAGGGCGGTGGCCGAGGGCCGCTCCCTGGAGCCCTGGCTGCGCAAGCTGAACACCATCCGCCGCGCGCACCCGGCGTTGCAGCAGATGCGAACACTCCGCTTCCACCACGTCGACAACCCCGCGCTCATCGCCTACTCGAAGCAGGACCCGGGCAGCGGCGACACGGTGGTCGTGGTGGTGAACCTCGACCCGCACAACGCGCAGGACGGCACGATCTGGCTGGACCTGCCCTCGCTCGGCTTCGACTGGCCGGAACGGCTGATCGCGCACGACGAGGTCACCGGGGAGACCTGGGACTGGGGGCAGGCCAACTACGTCCGGCTGGAACCCTGGCGTGCATCGGCGCACGTCGTGGCGGTGCAGCGCAGGTTCAGCAGCTAGCAGGGCAGGCCCCGACTACTCAAGTCCCCCGTGCGCCGCACGCGGGGGACGATCGAACGTACCCCCGACGAGGTGGGACGAGGTGGAGCACATGGCAGAAGACCCCCGACCCGACGCCGCGCTGACCGGACTGGAAGGCGTGCCGCACACCGGCGAGGCCATCGGCGCCGACGGCCTGCTGGTGGAGCCGCAGGCCGAGGACTTCCGCTCCGCGCGGCTGGTGCCGCGGGAACGGGACTGGTTCAAGGGCGCGGTGTTCTACGAGGTTCTGGTGCGCGCGTTCACCGACTCCAACGGCGACGGCACCGGTGACCTGCGGGGGCTCGCGTCGCGGCTGGACTACCTGGAGTGGCTCGGCGTCGACTGCCTGTGGCTGCCGCCCTTCTACGCCTCGCCGCTGCGCGACGGCGGCTACGACATCTCCGACTTCCGCTCGGTGCTGCCCGAGTTCGGCACCGTCGAGGACTTCGTCTACCTGCTCGACGAGGCCCACCGGCGCGGCATCCGGGTGATCACCGACCTGGTGCTCAACCACACCTCCGACGCCCACCCGTGGTTCCAGCAGTCCCGCTCCGACCCCGACGGCCCGTACGGGGACTACTACGTGTGGAGCGACGACGATTCGAAGTACCCGGACGCGCGGATCATCTTCGTCGACACCGAGACGTCGAACTGGACCTACGACCCGGTGCGCGGCCAGTTCTTCTGGCACCGGTTCTTCTCCCACCAGCCGGACCTGAACTACGAGAACCCCGACGTCCAGGAGGCCATGCTGGACACCCTGCGGTTCTGGCTGGACCTGGGCATCGACGGGTTCCGCCTGGACGCCGTGCCCTACCTGTTCGAGCAGGAGGGCACCAACTGCGAGAACCTGCCGCGCACGCACGACTTCCTCAAGCGCTGCCGCAAGGTCGTGGACGACGAGTACCCGGGCCGGGTGCTGCTGGCGGAGGCGAACCAGTGGCCGTCGGACGTGGTGGAGTACTTCGGCAACCCCCAGGTCGGCGGCGACGAGTGCCACATGGCGTTCCACTTCCCGCTCATGCCACGCATCTTCATGGCGGTGCGCCGGGAGTCGCGGTTCCCGATCTCGGAGATCCTGGCGCAGACGCCGCAGATCCCCGACGGCTGCCAGTGGGGCATCTTCCTGCGCAACCACGACGAGTTGACGCTGGAGATGGTCACCGACGAGGAACGCGACTACATGTACGCCGAGTACGCGAAAGACCCGCGGATGAAGGCGAACATCGGCATCAGAAGGCGCTTGGCGCCGCTGTTGGAGAACGACCGCAACCAGCAGGAGCTGTTCACCGCGATGCTGCTGTCGCTGCCCGGGTCCCCGGTGCTGTACTACGGCGACGAGATCGGCATGGGCGACAACATCTGGCTGGGCGACCGGGACGCGGTGCGCACGCCGATGCAGTGGACGCCGGACCGTAACGCAGGTTTTTCCTCCTGCGACCCCGGGCGGATCTACCTGCCCGTGATCATGGACCCCGTGTACGGCTACCAGGGCCTCAACGTGGAGGCACAGCTGAACAACCAGTCGTCGCTGCTGAACTGGACCCGGCGGATGATCGAGGTGCGCAAGCAGCACCACGCGTTCGCCGAGGGCGACTTCCACGACCTGGGCGGCTCGAACCCCAGCGTGCTGGCCTACCGCAGGCGGTGGTGCCGCCCGGACGGGCAAGAGGACATCGTGGTGTGCGTGAACAACCTGTCCCGGTTCCCCCAACCGGTGGAGCTGGACCTGTCCGAGCACATCGGGTCCCGGCCGGTGGAGCTGACCGGCGGGGTGCGCTTCCCCACCGTGGGCGAGCTGCCCTACCTGCTGACCCTGCCGGGCCACGGCTTCTACTGGTTCCAGCTGGTGGAGGCCGGCGACGAGGGTGAGGCGAGGTGAGCACCGAGATGAACCCGCGGACGAGCACCGATCCGGCGACCCTGGTGGACGAGGTGGTGGCCGAACTGCCCGGGTGGCTGCCCGCGCAGCGGTGGTTCGGCGGCAAGGACCGGCGGATCACCGGCGTCCGTCCACTGCGGACGACCGTGCTCAGCCAGGCCGACCCGGTGCTGGTGCACCTGGTGGTCGAGGTCGAGCAGTCCGACCGGCACGAGCCCTACCAGCTGCTGGTCAGCGACACCGTGGAGAACCACGACGCGACCGGCGACCCGGAGCTGGCCGGGCGGCTGCTGGACCTGGTGGCCGACGGCGCGACCGTCGACGGGCTGGTGTTCGAGCACGAGCCGGACGTGTCGCTGAACAAGGGCCTGCGCGGCCGGCCGATCACCGCCGAGCAGTCCAACACGTCGCTGGTGTTCGGCAGCCAGTACATCCTCAAGCTGTTCCGCAAGCTCACCCTGGGCGAGAACCCGGACCTGGTGCTGCAACGCGCCCTGCACCGGGTGGGCTGCGAGCACATCGCCCGGCCGCTCGGGTCGATCACGGGCCGGTTGGACGGCCAGGTGACCACGGTCGGGATGCTCCAGCAGTTCCTGCCCGACGCGGTGGACGGCTGGGCGATGGCCACCACCAGCGTCCGGGACCTGATGGCCGAGGGCGACCTGCACGCCGACGAGGTGGGCGGCGACTTCGCGGGCGAGGCGCAGCGGCTGGGCCAGGCGGTGGCCACCGTGCACGCCGACCTGGAGCGGGCGCTGGGCACCGAGCACGCCGACGCCGACGACATCGACAAGACCGTGCGCGCGATGACCGCCCGGCTGGACTCGGTGGTCTCGGCGGTGCCCGAGCTGCGCCCGTACGTGCCGGCGCTGCGCGAGGCGTTCGAGGCGGCCCGGGACACGCCCGGCGCGATCGCCATCCAGCACATCCACGGCGACCTGCACCTGGGCCAGGTGCTGCGGACCGTCCACGGGTGGCTGCTGATCGACTTCGAGGGTGAACCCGGCGCGCCGATCGCCGAGCGCACGGCGTTGCGCTCGCCCTTGCGGGACGTGGCGGGCATGCTGCGGTCGTTCGACTACGCGGCCCACCAGCTGCTGGTCGGGCAACCGGAGGACCACCAGCTCGCGGTGCGGGCGCTGGAGTGGTCGCGGCGCAACCGCGCGGCCTTCACCGAGGGCTACGCGGACGCCGCGGCGTCCTCGGTGGGCGACCCGCGCAAGCGGGGCTACCTGCTGCGGGCGTTCGAGCTGGACAAGGCGGTGTACGAGGTGGCCTACGAGCACGCGAACCGGCCCGAGTGGTTGACGGTGCCGCTGTCGTCGATCGCGCGGATCACGGGAGAGGGGAAGCGATGAGTCCCCGAGGAGAGGGAGAGCGATGAACCCGGAGGACATCGACCGGCTGCTCGCGGGGTCGCACCACGACCCCCACTCGGTGCTCGGCGTGCACCACCTGCCCTCCGGCGAGGTGGTGGCGCGGGCGTTCCGGCCCGGGGCGACGGCGGTGTCCCTGGTGGCCGGGGACAAGCACTGGGACCTGGACCGCGTGGCCGACGGCCTGTTCGAGGGCGACCTGCCCGAACACCCCGGCGACTACCGCCTGGAGGTCGCCTACCCCGGCGCGACCGTCGAGGTCGACGACCCGTACCGGTGGCTGCCCACGGTCGGCGAACTGGACCAGCACCTGATCGGCGAGGGCCGGCACGAACGGCTGTGGGACGTCCTGGGCGCCCACGTGCGGACCTACGAGACGGCGACGGGCGCCGTGAGCGGCGTGTCGTTCGCGGTGTGGGCCCCGACCGCGCGCGGCGTGCGGGTGTGCGGCGACTTCGACGGCTGGGACGGCCGGGCCAACCCGTTGCGCTCGCTCGGTTCGTCCGGGGTGTGGGAGGTCTTCATCCCGAACATCCCGCCCGGCACCAGGTACAAGTACCGCATCCTGGGCCGCGACGGCGTGTGGCACGAGAAGGCCGACCCGATGGCGTTCGCCACCGAGACACCCCCGCAGACCGCCTCCGTGGTGACCCGCTCGACTTACGAGTGGGGAGACGACGAGTGGACGGCCCGGCGGGACGCCACGGCGTGGATCAACGCGCCGATGAGCGTGTACGAGGTGCACCTCGGGTCGTGGAAGCCCGGGTTGGGGTACCGGGAGCTGGCTGACGAGCTGTCCGCGTACGTGGTCGAGAACGGGTTCACGCACGTAGAGCTGATGCCCGTGGCCGAACACCCGTTCGGCGGGTCGTGGGGCTACCAGGTGACGTCGTACTACGCGCCGACCTCCCGGTTCGGCTCGCCCGACGACTTCCGCTACTTCGTCGACGTCCTGCACAGCCACGGCATCGGCGTGATCATGGACTGGGTCCCGGCCCACTTCCCCCGCGACTCGTGGGCCTTGGCGAAATTCGACGGCACCGCCCTGTACGAACACGAGGACCCCAGGCGTGGCGAGCACCCCGACTGGGGCACCTTGGTGTTCGACTTCGGCCGCAACGAGGTCCGGAACTTCCTGGTCGCCAACGCCCTGTACTGGATCGAGGAGTTCCACATCGACGGCCTGCGCGTCGACGCCGTGGCCTCGATGCTGTACCTGGACTATTCGCGCCAGGAAGGGCAGTGGCTGCCCAACCAGTACGGCGGCCGGGAGAACCTCGACGCGGTCAGGTTCTTGCAGGAACTGAACGCGACCGTCTACAAGCGACACCCCGGTGTCGTGATGGTGGCCGAGGAGTCCACGGCATGGCCCGGCGTCACCCGGCCGACTCATTTGGGCGGCTTGGGATTCGGGTTCAAGTGGAACATGGGCTGGATGCACGACACCCTGCACTACCTGTCCCGCGAACCCATCCACCGTTCGTACCACCACAACGAGATCACGTTCTCCCTGGTGTACGCGTGGAGCGAGAACTTCGTCCTACCGCTGTCCCATGACGAGGTCGTGCACGGCAAGGGATCGCTGTGGTCGAGGATGCCCGGCGACGACTGGAACAAGGCGGCTGGGTTGAGGTCGCTGCTGGCTTTCATGTGGGCGCATCCGGGGAAGCAGCTGCTGTTCATGGGCGGCGAGTTCGGGCAGCAGGGCGAGTGGTCGGAGTCGCGGTCCCTGGACTGGCACCTGCTGGAGAACCCGTACCACGCGGGGATTCGGGGGTTGGTGGCGGACCTGAACGCGGTGTACCGCGAGTCGCCGGCCCTGTACAGCCAGGACAACAAGCCCGAGGGCTTCTCGTGGATCGACGCGAACGACTCGGCGGGGAACGTGCTGAGCTTCGTGCGAGTCGGCGAGGACGGGTCGCTGATGGCCTGCATCGCGAACTTCGCTGGCATGCCACACCATGATTATCGGGTGGGGTTGCCGGTCGCGGGGCGGTGGCGGGAGGTTGTGAACACGGACTCGGAGGTGTACGGCGGGTCTGGGGTCGGGAACATGGGCGGGGTGGAGGCCGAGGAGAAGCCTTGGCACGGCCGTCCGGCTTCGGCGGTTCTCCAGCTACCACCGGCGGGGGTCTTGTGGCTCGCGCCTGAGGCCAACTCCCCTGCCACGCAGGACCTTCAGTAGCACCGACGTGCCCGCGCAGCGCTGCTTCCGAGCGCTGCGCGGCTCCCGGCGCGCGGAGCGCGGTCTTCGCGCGCGGAGCGCGCGGTAGGTGTCACCTACAAGTGGAGGGCCTCGGTTCCCCCACCGTATGGCCTGCCCGA
>NZ_JBBEGC010000065.1:0-38984 GCF_037401995.1 Saccharothrix sp. CCNWYY140 | reverse complement strand
TCCGCGCCTGCCCGCCGCCGCGCCCGCGCCTGCCCGCCTGCCGCCAGCCTGCCGCTGCGCCTGCCCCCGCCCGCTACCGCTGCGCCCGCGCCTGCCTGCCGCCGCCTGCCGCCCGCTGCGCCTGCCGCCCGCTGCCCAAGCACGCGGAGCGTGCGCCCGGGCTGCCGCCTGTCGCCGCGCCTGCCTGCCGCCGCCGCGCCTGCTCGCCGGCCGCCGCGTCCCCCGCCTGCTTGCCAGCTGCTGCGCCCCCCGCCCGCCTTCGCGCCCGCGCCTGCCTGCCCGGCGTCGTGCCCACTACCGCTCGCGCCTGCCCGCCGCCGCGCCCGCGCCTGCCCGCCGCTGCGCCAGCCCCCGCCCGCCTGTCGCTGCGCCCGCGCCTGCCTGCCGCCGCCCTGCCTGCCGCCGCCCTGCCTGCCGCCGCCCTGCCTGCCGCCGCCCGGCCCGCCGCCGCCCTGCCCGCCGCCGCCGCGCCTGCCGCCCGCCGCGCGCGCCGGCCCGCGCCCGTGCGCCCTGAACCACATACCTGTTTCTGTTGGACGATCGCGATGTTCCCCGCCCCAAAACTGCGCGAGCGTCCAACACATCAACACCATGCCCACCAGCTCACCGGTCCAGCCACACCCGCAGGGACCACCACCGGCACAGCCC
Organism: Saccharothrix sp. CCNWYY140; assembly: GCF_037401995.1. Classification (NCBI taxonomy): domain Bacteria; kingdom Bacillati; phylum Actinomycetota; class Actinomycetes; order Pseudonocardiales; family Pseudonocardiaceae; genus Saccharothrix; species Saccharothrix sp. CCNWYY140. The sequence goes on along the minus strand of NZ_JBBEGC010000065.1, from coordinate 38,336 downwards.
TGCTAGGACCGAAGGCGGGGGCTCGTCCCACGGTGTGCCGGTCAACTCGGCCAGGCGGTCCAGGCGGTAGCGGACGGTGTTCGGGTGTACGTGCAGGGCCGTGGCGGCGTGGCGGAGGCGTTGGCCGTGGTCGAGGTGGACCAGGGCGGTCGCTACCAGTTCGCGGTGGAAGTCGTCGGTGGGGTCCAGGGCGGTCAGGGTGTCGGCCAGCAGGGTGGCCAGCACGGGTTGCGCGTGCAGGGCGACCTCGCCGGCCAGGTCGGTCAGGTGGTGCAAGCCGGTCCGGCCGGCGCGGCTCGCCAGGCCGGTCGCCGCCACGCACAGCGGGTGGATGTCGTGCACGTGGTCGAGTGGAGCGGCGGGGGCCGCGACCAGCAGGACGCCCGGGACGGCGGTCGGGAGGGCGGCCAGGTCGGCCAGGCGGGTCGCCAAGCCGGACAACCTGCCCTCCACCAGGCCGAACACCCCGCCGCTGCCGCGCAGGTGCTGTTCGAGCACCCTCGCCCGGCCCGGGTCGCTCACGTCCGAGACCAGGCAGTGGTAGCGGTGGCCGGGGGTGAGGCCCGCGCGGCGCAGTTCGCCGGGGGTGGGGGTGTCGCCGTGCAGGAGCAGGCGGCGCAGGAGGTGGGTGTCGGCGTCCCGGGTTGTGCGGGACAGTTCCAGTTCGGCCGTGTGGTAGCCGTTGACCACGTGCCGCTCCAGCGCGCCGGTGTAGCGGTCCATGTCCAGGACCGCCTCCAGGATCGCCTCCGACGGCACGCCGGCCTCCCGGCCTCGCGCGATGGCGATCTTCATCGCCTCCGCCCGACCCGCCTGCACGCCCCGCAGCAGACCGTCGATGGAGATGCCCTGCGCCGCCCGGTCCGCGCCCAGGGCCTCGGCGGCGGCGAAGTGGCGGTCGTCGGGCTCGCCCGACCGCTCGAAGAAGTCCAGCGCGGCGGCCAGCAGGACCTGGACGTGCCGGCGGGTCTCGGCCTCCGGCAGTGCCGCCACGTCCGCCGCGCTGCGCCGGGCCACCCGGACCAGCTCCTCGACGACGCGGACGTCCGTGGCCATCTCCCGGAACACCCGCTGAACCAGGTCGTCGCGCACCGCGCCCCCTCCATGTTGTGGCACTGGCACAACGAGCTTGCGGGTCGTTGGGCGCGCTCCCCTACCGCCGGAACGCCGAAACCCGCTTGTCTGGTGCCCACACCTCTTCAGAGCCGAAAGGGTGTCCCGTGCGACCACTCCGAACGGCGGCCCTGCTCGCCGCGTGCGCCCTGCTCGCGACCTCCGCGCCGGCCGCCGCCGAACCACCGCAGGCCACCGCCGAACCTCCCCTGCGCCAGGTGTTGTTCGTCGGCAACAACTGGGACGGCACCGCCGACGTCATCGCGCCCAGCGGCGACTTCGCCAAGATCGCCCGCATCGACGTGATCCCCGACAAGGAGGAGCGGCTGCGGGAGATCTACCTCAACCCCGTCAAGCTCGCGTTCTTCCTCGGCATCCGCAGCGGCCCCGGCGAGGGGCACGACCAGTTCGTCGACGACATGTACACCACGCCCGACGGCACCGCCGTGGTCGCGTCCCGGCCCAGCTTCGCCGACGTGGTGTCCATCGACCTGGCCACCGGCCGGATCCGGTGGCGGTTCCCCGTGTCGGGCTTCCGCTCCGACCACATGACGGTCTCCCCGGACGGGACGCGGGTCGCGGTGTCGGCGTCCACCTCGAACACCGTGCACGTCCTGGACATCACCACCGGCCGTGAGGTCGGCAAGTTCGCCACCGGCGACAAGCCGCACGAGAACGTCTTCACCGCCGGCGGCACGCGCCTGTGGAACATGTCCATCGGCGAGGTCAACACCGCGCTGGACGCGCCGTGGCTGGACTTCACCAAGGGCGACCGCCGCATCACCGTCGTCGACGCCGCCACGTTCCAGCAGGTCGGGGTGATCGACATGCGGCAGCGCCTGGACGCGTTCGGCCGCTCCGACCTGTCCGACGCCGTGCGCCCGGTGGCGTTCACGCCCGACGAGTCCACGCTGTACTTCCAGGTGTCGTTCTTCCACGGCTTCCTGGAGTACGACGTCGTCGCCGACCGCATCACCCGCGTCAAGACCCTGCCCAAGAACCCGGCCACCAGCGAGGACCGCACCACCTGGGTCAACGACTCCCGCCACCACGGCATGTCCGTGAACCCCGCGGGCACCAAGCTGTGCGTCGCCGGGACGATGGACGACTACGCCACCGTCGTGGACCGGGCGACCCTGGCCGAGGGCGCGCTCGTCCCCGCGTCCAAGCCGTACTGGGCCACGGTCAGCGGTGACGGCAAGGCGTGCGTGATCTCCGAGAGCGGCGCGGACCAGGTGACCGCGATCGACTTCGCCACCGGGCGCAAGATCGCCTCCGTCCCGGTGGGGGACCACCCGCAGCGCGTCCGTCTGGGCCACGTGCCCGCGGGCTGGACCGGCCCGGCGGCGGGCTGACCCGCGACGGGACCCGGACTGACCGGCGACGGGACCGGGCTGACCCGCGACGGGACCGGGCGGGGTCCGGTGGGGTCGCACCCACCGGACCCCGTGCCCGGCAGTCGGGTGAGCGTTGTTGCACAAAGCTGGTCACAACAGGAGGCTGGCAATTACGGTGGTGACCGTGTCCGAACCGGTAGCCATGCACATGAGCGACGGCCTGCTCAACGCGCCGACGTCGTTGCTGTTCGTCGCGGTCGCCGTGGTGGGGGTCGGGGTCGCCCTCGCCAAGGCCAGAGGTGACCTGGACGACCGCACCGCGCCGCTGGCGGGCCTGGTGGCGGCGTTCGTGTTCGCCACCCAGATGCTGAACTTCCCCGTGCTGCCCGGTGTCAGCGGGCACCTGCTGGGCGGCGCGCTCGCGGCGATCCTGGTCGGACCGTGGGTGGGCGCGCTGTGCGTGACCATCGTGCTGGTCGTCCAGTCCCTGTTCTTCGCCGATGGCGGCGTCACCGCGCTGGGCGCGAACGTCACCAACATGGCGTTGATCGGCACCGCAGTCGGCTACCTGACCGCCGTCGCCCTGCGCGGCCTGGCCAAGCGCGGCAAGGGCGGGCTGGTCGTGGTCGCGTTCCTGTCCGCGCTGGTCAACACCGTGCTGGCGAGCTTCGGCTTCGTGCTGGAGTACGCGATCGGCGGCGCGGGCGGGGTGTCCTTCGGGACCGTGGCCACCGCCGTGCTGGGCGTGCACGTCCTCATCGGCATCGGCGAGGGCGTGATCACCGCCGTCACAGTGACCGCCGTCGCCGCCGCCCGTCCCGACCTGGTGTACCTGCTGCGCGGCGTGCCGCAGAAGCTGGAGCTGAAGGCGTGAAGCGCTTCTTCGTCTGGTTCGCCGTGGTGAGCCTGGTGCTCGCGGGCGCCGTGTCCTACTTCGCCAGCTCCGACCCGGACGGGCTCGACCACGTCACCGAGGAGCACGGCATCGCCGAGCACGCCCAGGACCACCCGCTGGCGGGCAGCCCGTTCGCGGACTACGCGCTGGGCGGCGACGACCGGTTCACCGGCCTGGCGGGAGTGGTCGGCGTGGTGCTCACGCTGGCCGTGGCGGGCGGCCTGTTCTGGTTGCTGCGCAAGCGTTCCCCGTCGAAGTGAACGGGGTCCTGCACCGTCCGGGCGACTCGCCGGTGCACCGCCTGCCGCCGCAGGTGAAGATCGTCGCCGCGGTGGTGGCGGTGCTGTGCGTGGTGGCGACACCGCGCGAGGCGTTCGCGGCGTTCGGCGTCTACCTGCTGGCGATCACGGCCGTGTGGTTCGTCGCGCGCATCCCGCCGAGCTGGTTCGCGTCCCGAGCGTTGATCGAACTGCCGTTCGTGGTGCTGGCCTTCGCGTTGCCGTTCACCGGCCACGCCCCTTACACGACGTTCCTGGGCCTGGAAGTGTCGGTGGAGGGCGCTCTGGCGGGTTGGAACATCCTCGCCAAGGGCACCCTGGGCGTCCTGGTCTCCCTGACCCTGGCCGCCACCACCGCACCGCAAGACCTCTTGCTGGGGCTGCAACGCCTGCGCCTGCCGTCGGTGCTGGTCACCATCGCCACGCTGATGCTGCGCTACGCCGAGGTCGTGGTGGCCGAGGCCAAGCGCATGCGCGTGGCCCGCATCTCCCGCGGTGACGACCCGCGCTTCCTCTGGCAGCTCGGGGCCACCGCGAAGGGCGTGGGCAGCCTGTTCATCCGGTCCTACGAACGCGGCGAGCGCGTCCACCTGGCTATGGTGTCGCGCGGCTGGACGGGCCGGATGCCGGACGGGCGGGGGAGTGCGGTGGTCGTGCACGAACCGGTCGAGCGCACCGCGCCCGCGCTGGTCGTCGAGCGGCTCGCCTACGCCTACCCGGACGGTCACCAAGCCCTGTTCGGCATCGACCTGCGCGTCGAACGCGGCGAGCGCGTGGCCGTCCTCGGCCCCAACGGCGCCGGCAAGACCACCTTCGTCCTGCACCTCAACGGCGTGCTGAGCGGGGGTTCCGGCCGCATCGAGGTCGCCGGCCTCCCGGTGACCAAGGAGCACCTGCGCGAGATCCGCCGCCGGGTGGGCGTCGTCTTCCAGGACCCGGACGACCAGCTGTTCCTGCCCACCGTGCGCCAGGACGTGGCCTTCGGGCCGGCGAACTTCGGCCTGAAGGGCGACGAGCTCGACGACCGGGTCCGGGCCGCGCTGGACGCCGTGGGCATGGCGGACGTGGCCGACCGCTCCCCGCTGCACCTGTCCGGCGGCCAGCGCCGGCGCGTGGCCCTGGCCACCGTGCTGGCGTGCGACCCGGAGATCCTCGTGCTCGACGAGCCGTCGGCGAACCTGGAACCGGTGGCCCGCCGGGAGCTGGCCGAGGTGTTGCTGGGCCTGGACCGCACCATGCTGATGGTGACCCACGACCTGCCGTACGCCTTGCAGATGTGCCCGCGCAGCGTCCTGGTCGACGGCGGGGTGGTCGTGGCGGACGGCCCGACCCGGGAGATCCTGGCCGACGCCGACCTGCTCGCCCGCCACCGCCTGGAACTGCCGTTCGGCTTCCGCCTGGACTGATGTCGGGCGGGGCGCGCCGTTGCGCCCCGCCCGACCGGCCATTAGGGGCTGGTGCAGGTCACTTCGGGAATCGGGTTGGTGCTGCCGGTGTAGCTGGCCGTGAAGCCGAACGTCACCGATTTCTCGACGCCCACGGTCTTGTTCCACTCGGCGTTCTTCACCACGACCTCGGACCCGGAGCCGGACTTCACGCCGTTCCACACGTTGGTGATGGTCTGGCCGCCGGCGTAGGTCCACTTCGCCGACCACCCGTTGTACGGGCTGGCGCTGTGGTTCATGATCTCCACCTCACCCTGGAAGCCACCCTGCCACGCGCTGGTGATCTTGTAGATGGCCATGCAGTGCGACCCCGACGGGGGAGGGGTCGTGGTGGTGGTGCTGGTCGTCGTGGTCGTGGTCGGGTTGCCGGGGCGCCCGACACCGGTGACCTCGCCGTTTCCGCCGTCGAAGACCACGTCGGAGCAGTTGTAGAACGTCTCCGTCGAGTCCGACCGCTGCCACACCGAGTAGACGATGTGCCGGCCCGACTTGCCCGATGGGAGCTGCCCGCTCCAGTAGTAGTGGCCCTCCGCCGTGCCCACCGCACCCGAGCGGGCCGGGTTGGTGACCGACAGGAACGGCGTGGACTCCAGGTCGCTCCACGCCAGGGGGCGCGTCGGGCTCCAGCTGTCCTTGGTGACGTAGAGCCGGAACGTGCCCGGGTGGTGGGCCCACATGTTGTAGGTGTAGTTGAAGTTCGCGCCGGCGGTCAGGTGCGTGACCGGGAAGTCGTCGCGGGCGACGTCGAAGCCGGCGAACGTGGGGTTGTTGCCGCTGCACAGCTTGCCGTCCGGGATGAAGCCCGCCATCCGGCCGGCGCCGTCGGAGCGCAGCACGCCGAACCAGTTGTAGAGCGCGTTGGTGCCGCCGGCCTTCACGGCGGCGTCGCAGGCGGGGTTGACCGGGACGATGTTGCCCTGCGGGGTGAGCCCGTCCTGCCAGCACAGGTAGGTGCGGCTGCCCGGTTTCATCATGGCGCCGTGCGCGGACGCCGTGGACGCGTTCAGGAGCACCGCGACCAGCAGTCCGGCGGCGGCCATCGCCAGTGCGGCGAGCCATCGTCGGGTCGTCACGTCGGTTACCTCCTCGTCGAGGTCTGGGAGCGCTCCCAGTCGAGCCGACTGTAACCATTGCTGTGCTATATGTGAACGAAAAGCAGCCTTACGGCTCAGTCAGACCGTCTCAACGGGCTTAACCGCGAGCTGCCCCAACTGCTCGCGCGCCTGGTGCGGCGTCAGCCGTCGCATCCCGGCCACCGCGCACCGCCGGACCACCGAAGGCTGCTCCCGGAGCAACCTCAAGCCCCGCCGCAGCAGCAGCGGCACCGGCTTGCGCGCCTCCGCCACGTCCCGCGCGAACCGCCGCACGAAGGTGACGAAAGCGTTGGGAGCCAACACGATCGCGTCCAGCAGCACCCCGGCTTCACGGGCTCCGGACACCAGCCGGTCCGCGAACAGCCCTTCGGCGATGAACGGCCCCTCGGTCTCGACGACCCGGCACCCGACCCGCCGGTCCTCGCCGAGCGCGTACACCGGGGCCTCGACGCGCCCGGTCGTGGCCAGTTCGACCACCGCCGCGAGCGCGTCCGCGGTGTTCCACGACTCCTCGGCGTCCCAGTCCGCACGCCCGGCCGCGTCGCGCGGCAGCAGCGGGTCGTCGCCCTCGCGGTAGAAGTCGTCCAGGCGCAGCACGGGCCAACCCAGGTGGGCGGCGAGGGTGGACTTCCCCGAACCGGACGGACCGGCGAGCAGCACGACGCGCGGGTGAACGGCAAGTGACGGCACGGAATGCAATGGTCGCACACCCCTCGCGGCCACCGCGACGCTTGTCCCCTTGTGCACGGCGAGTGCTCCGCTGTGCACCGGGTCTGGCACTGAGCGCGACGACCCGCCACGATGTCGCTCATGGAGAGGGTGCGCGACGAGAACCACGCGCGGCGGATGCTCGACGAGCTCGACCGGGACCGACCGCGGCACGAGCGTCCACCGGACGTCGCCGCGCCGACCGGAGCGGGGTTCGCCGACGTCGTCGCGCAGGCCGACCGGATCGAGCTGGACCCGGCCGAACTGGCCGAGGCGCTGCGCCGGCTGGACGCGCTGCACGACGAGATCTCCACCCGGCTCGCGGAGTCCGTCCGGCTGGAAGGCCCGTTCGGCGACGGGCACGGCCCCGTCTCCCGGCACATGCGCGCCGCGTTCGGGCTGCGCGCCGGGCACAGCGGGGTGCAGGGGGCGTTGCGGTCGTACCTGGACGAGCTGGGTGCGCTGCGCGCGGCCCTGCACCAGGTCGGCGTCACCCACCAGACCCAGGACGAAGCCGTCGCGGACACGATGAGGCGCAGGTGACCGAGCAGCGCAAGCACCGGTACTGGTCCCAGGACCACCAGCCCAGCGCGCGGGCGCTGCGCAAAGCGCGGCGCGTGCGGAAGGACAAGGAAGCCAACCGGCTGCCCGAGAAGTTCGGCGACATCAACTGGGCCGTCTACACCCACCGCGAGCTGTGGAACATGGTCAAGTCCGCCGACACCGGCCGGATGGGCGGTCGCGCGCACGACTGGCAGGCGTTGGCCGGCGAGGTCGACCGCGCCACCGGGGACGTGCAGCACCTCGTGCAGCGGCTGGTGATGTCGTGGCGGGGGCCGTCGTCGGTCGCGGCGGCGGAGTCGGTGTCCCGGCTGACGGAGTGGGCGGCGGACGCGTCGCGGCGTGCTTACGGCGTGGGCACGGGCTTGACGGCTTACACGTCGGCGGTGGAGGAGGCGGCGCGGCGGATGCCCGAGCCGGTGCACCCGGACGCCGAGAAGTGGTTCCGCGAGGGGTACGACGTGACGACCCTCGACGGGCCGGAGGGCGCGTACTTCCTGCGGCAGCTGCTGGACGACCACCGGCCGAGCAAGGAGGAGCAGCAGGCGGCGAAGGCGCGGGCCGTGGACGTGATGGTGGCTTACGAGGCGGCCAGCCGGGAGGTGCACACCGCCCTGCCGACCTTCGACCAGCCCGCACCGGCCGGTGCCCAGGTGCACGCGGACCAGGTTCCGCCTTCCTGGACGCCGGGCACTCCGGTGCCCGTGCCTGGCACTCCAGTGTCGCCCGAGGAGCCGCACGTCCCTGCCGGTGGTCCGCGTGACACGACGTCCGTGGCGGCCGTGACGGGGGTTCCGGGTCCCGGTGGTGTGCAGCCTGGTGGCCAGGGCGGTTTCGGACCCGGTGGCCAGGGCGGTTTCGGGCCTGGTGGTCAGGGTGGCTTCGGGCCTGGCGGTGGCCAGGGTGGCTTCGGGGCCGGTGGTGCGGGGCGTGGTGGCTTCGGTCCGCTGGGGGCCGGTGGGTCGTCGGGTGTGCTGGGTGGTGCGGCTCCGGGCGTGGTCGCTCGGGGTGGGGTCGTGGGTGGCGCGGGTGCGGCCGGAGGGTTCGGCATGTACCCGCCGGTGGCTCCCCCGAACCAGGAGGAGGACCGCGAGCACCGCAACCGCTACGACAACGGCCTCGACCTGCTGGACGACCTGCCGCCCGCGTTCCCGCCGGTGCTGGGCGAATGAGCGACGGCTTCCAGGTCGACCCGGACGAGCTGACCTGGTACGCGAACCGGCTGTCCGAGGCGGCCGACGACCTCGACCGCGTTGTGTCCACTGTGGACGGATCGGTGGGCGACCTGGGGCCGCAGGGCATCACCGAGGTGGTCGAAGGGCTGGTCACCGGGTGGGTCGCGCGGTTGCGGGCGGTGGACCTGGCGGGGGTGGCGGAGTCGGTGCGGGAGGCCGGCGAGGCGTACCGGCAGGCGGACAGGTGGGAGCGTGGCTGACTACCGGGGGCTGGGGTTCGACCCGACGCCGGGTGACGCCGAGGCCATCGCGGCGGTGAGCGCTCGGTGTGCGTCGGTCGTGGACGTGCCGGCGGTGCCCGCGGGATGGTCGGCGGCAGCATCCGCGGAGGGGGCACCAGGCGGTCCTGCGGGGCGGTCGGGGGCACCAGGGGCAGGGGATCCTTCGGGGTGGTCGGGCGCGGCGGCGGAGGGGTTTTCGGTGCGGTGGGCGGCCGTGGTGGCCGAGTTGGCGGCGGTGCGCCGGGCGATGCGTGCGGTGGCGGAGGTGCTCGACGCGTGGGCCACCGAGTTGCTGGGCAACCGGCGTCGGGCGGAGGAGTTGGACGCGCGGGCGGTGCGGCTGCGGCGGGAACTCGCCGACGCCGCCGACGAGGTCGACCACACCGGAGCCCTGGCCACCTTCACCCCGGCACACGGTGAGCTGCACGCGGCGGCGGTGACCCGGCACGACGACCTCGCCCGGCGGCTGGCGGAGGTGCTGGCGGAGGCCCGGCTGCTCGAACGCGACCACCACGCGGCGGCCCGGCGGGTCGCGGAACGCTTGCGGAACACCGAAGCCGCGCAGAACACCGGGAACGAGCGGGACGCTGTGGCGGACACCGGCGCTGGGGCCGGGTCGGCCCGCACAGGGGCCTGGTCGGCTGGCACTGGGGCCGGGTCGGCTGGCGCTGGGGCTTGGTCGGCGGGCGGCGCGGGCGCGGAGTTCGCGGGCGGCACGGGTGCCAGGGGTGGGCACGCAGGCGGCGGGAGTGCAGGCGGCGGGAGCGCTGAGTTCGCGGGCGGCGCGGGTGCAGGCAGTGGGCATGCGGGCGGCGGGTTCGCGGGCGGCGCGGGCGCAGGCGGCGGCAGTGCTGAGTTCGCGGGCGGCGCGGGTGCAGGCAGTGGGCATGCGGGCGGCGGGTTCGCGGGCGGCGCGGGCGCAGGCGGCGGCAGTGCTGAGTTCGCGGGTGGCGCGGGTGCAGGCGGTGGGAGTGCTGAGTTCGCGGACGGCGGGTTCGTGGGTGCAGGAGGCGGGTTCGCCGGCAGTGGGTTCGTGGAGGCGTTGGCCGGGTTCTCGGGCGCGGCCGAGGAGATGGCCTCGGTGTTGTTCGGGGCGCGGCCTCCGGCCCCCGATTCCATTGTCCCACGGGGGACCGACACTGCCGGGAGTGAAGGCGCGGGAAGCATGGGCGCGGGGAGCGCGGGCGTGGGGCGGGGCGGGGCGGCGGCGTTCTTGGCGGGGCTCGGGTGAGAGTTCCCGTGGTGCCGGGGGTCACCCCGGTGGCGTTGGGTGCGCCCGAGCGCACGGCGGCCGACCTGCTCGAAGTCCTGCGGCGGATCAAGGGGACGCTCGACCCCGGGCTCGAGGTGTCCGCCGTCCAGGCCGCCGATCTCGCGCACAGCCACGGTGCGGCGCTGCTCGCGGTGGTCGAGCACCCCGGTGCCGATCCCGCGCTCCTGGTGGCGATCGTGGTGCCGGCTGACCGGGTGCCCGAAGCGCACCTGTTGCACGGGCCGGCGATCCAGGACGTCACCGAAGGGGTCACCGCGACCGGCCACCCGGTGGTGATCGTCGAGCGGATACCGGTGTCCGGGACGGGGACTCAGCTCCAGGTGGTCGTGCGGGCGGAATCGGTGGCGGTGGTGTTCACCGTGCACTCGCCGACCGGGCGCGGGTGGCTGGACGTCTCCGGGGTCGCCGGGCGGTTCGTGTCCGGGATCGAGTTCACCGGGATCGGTACTCGGTCGGTGTCACGCCCACGACCTGGCGGAACGTCCGCGAGAAGTGCGCGGCGCTGACGAAACCGCAGTCCCGTGCGATCTCCGCGACGCTGCGCCCCGCCCGCGCCGGGTCGCCCAGCAGCGCCTTCGCCCGCTCGACGCGCAGGCCCCGGATGCGTTCCGACACGCCCTGGCCGTCGTCGAACAGCTGGTACAGCCGTCGCCGCGAGATGAACAGCGCCTCGGCCACCCGGTCGGCGCTCAGGCCGGGATCGGACAGGTGCTCGCGCAGGTAGTCCAGCGCCTGACGCCGGCGGGCGGCGAGGGCGTCCACCCGGTCCAGTTCGGCCTTCAACGCGCTGCGCAGCACCAGTTCCGCGAGTCCGACTAGGTGGTGGGACAGGCCGTGCGGGTCCAGTGCCCGCGCTGCGGCCAGCACGTGCGCCACCGCGCCGGCGACCACCGCGCGCAGCGGCGGCTCGACCGGGACGGGCTGGAACATCAGGGGTTTCAGCTCGCCGAACCCGATGGTCAGCCGTGCCGCGGCGACGGTGAGCAGCACCGCGCCGGCGGGGGAGACGTGCAGCGACGAGTCCGGCAGCCGCAGCGCCGCACCGCCGTCCGGCAGGCCCTTCGGCACCGCGCAGCCCATCAGCAGCTGGACCTCCTGCGGTGGCGCGCCGCCGAGCGCGGCCCTGGCCGCCGCCGCGCCTGACGCCCGGACGGTGAGCAAGCCGTGGCCGACGTCCATGTCGGGCAGCCTACGTCCGGGGGAGTTCGGCGGAACCCGCCCGCCGCGCCCCGGCGGCCCACTACCTTCGGGCGGCATGGCACGCCGTTCCGGGACCGCGGTCGTCCTGTCGCACGTCGAGTTCGACCTCCTCTGGGAGGACCTGGGCGCGGGCGACCCGCCGTACCCGCTGGAGGTCCCGTCGCACGGCGAGACCCTGGCCGAACGGGACGCGCTGGGCGCACAGGTGTTCCGGGCGCTCGCGGCGGCGGGCCTGGCCGACGGCGACGACGTCGCGCCGGAGCTGGAGGAGCTGTTCGGCTACCTCACCGGCAGCACCCTGTCCGTCGACGCGCTGGTCTTCCGCCCCCAGCCGTGGCGGGTGCTCGCGGCCGTGCGCGGGTCGCGGGGTGTGCTGGCCGTGCTCAACGACCGCGAGGTCGCGCTGGAACCCATCACCGACCCGGTCCCGGCCATCGCGAAGGTCATCGGCGACGCCCAGGCCGGTCCCGGCGAGCAGGTCCGGCTGCCCCGGGCCGCGTTCTCGGCGGCCGTGGACGCCTACGCGACCGGCGGCTACGCCGCGCTGGAACGCGCCCTCGCCCAGGCCGGCGTCACCGGGCGCGCGACCCGGGCGCTCACGACGCTGCTGGAGTCCGGCCGGGGCGCGGCCGGGCAGCTCGCCGCCACCGGGCCCGGCGGTCGGACCCCCGTGCTGAGCTGGACCGACACCACCGCCGGCCGGTACGCGATGGCGGCGGAGGACGGGGCGGGCGAGCCGTGGGTGCGCATCGCACCGGCGGACGGCCCGGCGCTGGTGCGTCACCTCGCCGTGCTGCTGGACGAGGTCCGCTGATCGTCCCACCACCAGGCGGGCACGACCTCGGTCACCACGGCCATGCCCTGGGCCAGGGCGTCCGCGGTCGCCGCCTCGGCCAGCCGCCGCACGACGCCCGCGAGGTCGTCGGGCCGCCGGGTGAACGCGTCCCGGTCGAAGGTCAGGCCGACCAGCTTGCCGTGCAGGTCCACGGTCACCGACACGCCGTCGCCGGACGCCTCGCCGCGGATGTCGTCCAGCCGTGCTCCGAGGCCCATCAGACCCTCCACGTCGTCGGGGTGGTGTCCTCGGCCTCGTCGGACCGGCCCAGGCCCAGTTCGCTCAGGTCGCCCAGGGCGTGGGTGGCCCGTGCGTCGGCCCGCGCGGTCGCGGTGTCCACGAGGCTGAGGATGGTGCGGGCGAGGTCGCTGCCCAGGCGCAGCGCGCGGCCGTCCAGGGTCAGGTCCAGCAGCGCGCCGCCGGGGCCGACCTCCACGGCGACCCCCCGGTCCGGGTCGTGCGCGTGTGCGCTGATCACGGGTGCACCCCTCCGTAGAACGTGGCCGAGCTGAGCTTGTGGGTGTTGCGGCGGACGGAGTCGCCGGAGTTGCCCTCGATGAGGGTGACGGTGCCGCCGTGGACCTTCTCGACGATGCCGATGTGCTTGCTGGTGGCGGTGCTCTGCGGCCCGGTGCCGAACAGCAGCACGTCACCGGGGCGGACCTGCTGGAGGTTCGTGTAGGCCTTGCCGTTGCGCTGCCCCCAGCGGAAGACGTCGCCGGTGAACGGCAGCAGCGGGATGTCCACCCCCGCCTTGCGCCACATCGCCGTGGCGAACGACGAGCACCACGCCGCCGTGGGGCCGTACGGGTTGCGGTTGCTGCCCGGCGGGTTCTCGCGGGTGCCGAGTTCACCGCGCGCCTTGGCCAGGATCGTGCGCACCCGACCGCGTTCTCGCACCCGGGACGGTCTCGTGCGGCCTCGCGGGTCGGCGATGCCGTCGTGCTCGACCTCGTGCTCCAACGCCTTGAGCTTGCGGGCGGCGGTTTCCAGCTCGGCACGGGCCTGCCGCACCGCGCCCGCGGTCTCCTTGGTGTAGCGGGGTTCGAGGTCGGCCGCCGCCGCGACCGCCTTGAGCAGGGCGGCGCGCGTCCCGACCGCCACGCCCGCGTCGAGGATGCGCACGGCCTTGTCCAGGTACTCCTCGACGGCCTGGCGGGCTCGGGTGTGGTTGGTGGTCAGGGTCGCGCTGACGCCGGCGACGACCTTCTCGGCGTCCCGGGCGGCGTCGGCGGTGACCCGGAGTTGGCGGCCGATGCGGCCGGAGCGCTTCTCGAAGCCGTCGGAGTTCGGCCCCTTCCAGTTGTCCAGGACGGTCCTGGACGCCTTCCGGTGGTCTTCGTGGCCCTCGGTGAGGGCCTCGGCGGTGCGGTTGAGGGCGTACTGGACCTTGACGGCGTCCTCCGCCTTGCCCGCCAGCAGGTTGCGGTGCCCGATCATGCTCTCGGCGAAGTGCTTCGCCATCGCGCGTGTGTCCACAGTGGTCAGCCCTTCAGCGAGCGGGCGATGTCGTCCTCGCGGTCCTGGTAGGAGCGCGCGGCCCGGGCGGCGGAGTCGGCGAGGCGGTCGGTGTTGTGCGCGACGGCCTTGACCTGCCGGCGCAGCGCCGCGCCGAACCCGTCGAGGGCGTCGGCGAACCCGGACTGCTTGCCGATGCGCCCGAAGCTGTCCTCGGCGATCTCCCGCACCTCGCGCACGTGCCCGCGGCCCACGGCGGTGAGGTCGTCGGCGGTGCTCCGGGTGCGCCGCGTGAAGTCCCGCAGCACGTCCAGGTCCACCGAGAACCCGCCGGACCCACCCCGCCCGCCGCCGGACCCGCCGCGCCCACCACCGCCAGAACCACCGCGCCCGCCGCCCCCAGCGCCGCCGGACCCACCGCCGGAACCGCCGCCGCCAGAGCCGTTGTCCCGCAACGCCTTCACGCCGCGCCGCGCCTCGTCCAGGTACCGCCGGTAGGCGCCGTTGGTGTAGGTCGACCACGGCGTCCACGACCGACCGTCCCGCGCGATCCGGTTCGCCGCCTTGGCGTTCTCCGCCGGGTCGAACAGCTCGCGGTTGGACTCCAGCCCGAACTCGCGCCGCCGCGCCGGCCCCAGGGCGCCCAGCATGTTGATCTGCCACAGCCCGTAGGAGTTGTCGGGCGGCACGGAGTTGTGCGCGCGGGGGTCGCCGCCGGACTCGGCCAGCGCCACCGCCACGGCGATCGTGAGGTCCTCCCCGCGGAACCCGGCGTCGTGGGCGTGCCGGGCGATCTGCTCGGGACTCAGCCTGCTCATGCCGCCAGCCTGGCCCGCGGGCGACCCCGCCGGGTACCGGCGTTGCACGCTCGGACAGCGGCTGTGCACGGGGGAGCTACAGTCGAACATGTGGACGAAGGGCTGTTCGACGAGGGCTTGTTCGGCGCCACGGACGAGGAGAAGGCGCAGCGCATCGCCGCCAACGCGCCCCTCGCCGTGCGCATGCGCCCGCGCACGCTGGACGAGGTCGTCGGCCAGGGCCACCTGCTCGGCCCCGGCGCGCCGCTGCGCCGGCTCGTGGAGGGCTCGTCACCCGCGTCCGTGATGCTCTACGGCCCGCCCGGCACCGGCAAGACCACCCTCGCCACGCTCGTCTCCCAGGCCACCGGCCGCCGCTTCGCCGCGCTCAGCGCCCTGTCGGCGGGCGTGAAGGAGGTCCGGGCGGTCATCGACGAGGCCCGCCGCCGCCTGGTCCGCTCCGGCGAGTCGACCGTGCTGTTCATCGACGAGGTCCACCGCTTCTCCAAGACCCAACAGGACGCCCTGCTGGGCGCGGTCGAGGACCGGATCGTCCTCCTGGTCGCCGCGACCACCGAGAACCCCTTCTTCTCGGTCGTCTCACCCCTGCTGTCCCGCTCGCTGGTGCTCCAGCTGCGCCCGTTGTCCGACGACGACGTCCGCACGCTCATCCACCGCGCCACCCAGGACGAACGCGGCCTGAACGGGACCATCACCATCGCCCCCGACGCCGAGGACCACCTGGTCCGCCTGGCCGGCGGCGACGCCCGCCGCGCCCTGACCGCCCTCGAAGCGGCGGCGGACGCGGTCACCGACGGCGTCCTGGACCTCGCGACGCTGGAGTCCACGGTCGACAAGGCGGCCGTCCGCTACGACCGCCAGGGCGACCAGCACTACGACGTGACCAGCGCGTTCATCAAGTCGATCCGGGGCTCGGACGTGGATGCGGCCCTGCACTACCTGGCGAGGATGATCGAGGCGGGGGAGGACCCCAGGTTCATCGCCCGCCGCCTGGTCATCCACGCCAGCGAGGACGTCGGCATGGCCGACCCCACGGCCCTGCAAACCGCCGTGGCCGCCGCCCAGGCCGTGCAGCTCATCGGCCTGCCCGAATGCGCCCTCAACCTCGCCCACGCCACCGTCCACCTGGCCACCGCGCCCAAGTCCAACGCCGTGACGGTGGCGATCGGCGAAGCGATGTCCGACGTCCGCAAGGGCCTGATCGGCACCGTCCCGCCGCACCTGCGCGACGGCCACTACGCCGGCGCGGCCAAGCTCGGCCACGCCCAGGGCTACCGCTACCCGCACGACGTGCCCGAGGGCGTGCTGACCCAGCAGTACCCGCCGGACGACCTGGTCGGCCGCGACTACTACGTCCCGACCGGCCGGGGCGCCGAGCGGTACATCGCCGAACGCCTGCCCAAGCTCCGCAGGGTCGTGCGCGGCGAGGAATAGAAAAACCTGATGACGATCACGGCCGCATCTGCGACGGTGTGCGCCGTGACTGACGCTCCACCCGTGAACGGGCACGCCCTCCTCGACTTCAACTCACCGCTGTCGGACTCCAGGTCCTACGACCTGGTCACCAGCCTCGGCGACCTGCGCGACCGGACGGTCGTGGACTACGGCTGCGGCTGGGCGGAGCTCCTCCTGCGGGCCGTGGAGCACGAGCCCACCGCCACCGGGGTCGGGGTCGACGGCGACGAGTACGCCATCGACCGCGGCCGGGCGAACGCGCAGGCCAGGGGCCTGTCCGACCGCGTCCGGCTGGACCTGGGCGACGTCACCACGTGGGACGGCCCGACCGCCGACGTGGCCATCTCGATCGGCTCCTCGCACGCCTGGGGCGGCACCGGCCAGACCCTCGCCGCCCTGCACGAGCGCATCCGCCCCGGCGGCCTGCTGCTGCTCGGCGACGGCTTCTGGGAGCAGGCGCCGCCCGAGCACATCGCGGAGATGTTCGCCGAGGACGGCATCGGCAGCCTCGACGAACTCGTCGACGCGGCGATGGACGCGGGCTTCCGCCTGTTCAACCTGACCACCGCGAGCCTGGACGAGTGGGACAGCTTCGAGTCCCGCTGGTGCCTGGCGCGGGAGCGGTGGCTGGCCGAGCACCCGGACCACGTCGAGGCCGCCGGGGTGCGCAAGGTCGTGGACGAGCACCGCGACACCTGGCTGAAGGGCTACCGCGGTCGCCTGGGGTTCGCCTACCTCACGCTCGCCCGCCGGTGAGGGACCGCCGTCCCGTCCGGTCGGGGATACCGGACGGGACGGCGCTCCCCGTCCGGAACCACCGCTCACCCGCCCGCACCAGAGCCTCGATCGTCCGGGTCGTGTAGGCGGGCGGCGCGATGACGCCGGAGCACCGGCTCGCGCCCGACGCCGCCGGGCCGTTGCGCTCCACGGTCACCTCGTACAGGTTGTCCAGCCCCTGCACGGTCACGACCCGCGTCTCGCCTTCGAGCACCCGCTCGTCCACGGCCAGCACCGAGTCCACACCTCGCAGCCCGAACGCCTTGCGCACGGCGATCTCCGCGTACTGCGCCCACGGGCTCGGCGCGGACGTCCGGCCCCGCAGCTGCTCCGCCACGACCTGCCCGACCAGCGCGGACTTCGCCACCAGGGCCGCCTCGCCGGGGTCGAGCTGACCGTGCATGAACCCGTCGGGCACCACCAGCAGGTTGCCCGCCCACCGGTCGCCGCCGACGTGGCTGACCTCCCACGCCCGGCCCGGGTGGTTCTCGCCCAGCACGCCCGCCAGCGGCCGGCCCAGCACCGCGCAGCACATGTCCTTCGTGCCGTGCGTGCACACCAGGAACAGGGGACCGTCGACGCGCTCGCCGTGGCCGGGGATGCCCGCGGCGACGGCGGCGACGTCCAGCGACGCCAGTTCGGCGAGGTCGGCGACCTCGATCTTCTCCAGCCACCGGTTGCCCGGGACGCCGCTGCCGACGTACACGGTGTGCGGGGCGGAGGGGTCGCGCTGGTGGCGGCCGGGACGGCGGATCAGCAGGGGCCGCAGTCCGGCGGCCCGCGGCCCGTCCAGTCGTCCCGGCCCGAACACCGAGGCCAGGGTCTGCTCCAACGCGTCGGCGGGCCACGGGCCGGGCTGCTCGATCAACAGCCACGACGTCATGAGCGTCGCCGTCCCGGCCGGGTTCCCGCCGAGCTGGCGCGTGACGACCGCGCAACCCGGCAACCCGTCGGAACTTATGTTAGGCATACCTAAGACTAACGGATCACTCCGGAGCCAGCACCCCTTGTGTGACCAACTCACCGAGCAGTGCCCGGACGGTTACCCGGTCGAGGAGCGGCGCGCCCGCCTCGACCAGCTCCTTGATCGGGTGCCGCGCGGCGCCGACCAGGACCTCCAGCACCGGGGCGGCGGCCTTCGCGAACACCAGCCGCTTGCCCGCCGCGGCCAGCGACACCGTCTCCGGTCCCAGCTCAAGCACAGTACGAGGCGTCAGCAACCGCACCTCGGACTCGTCGCCCGGCGGCAGGAGGTCCTGGGTCGCCGTCCAGGGGAAGCCCACGTGCGAGATGGCCGGGGCCTGCGCGTCCCGGTCGTCGAGGAACCGCGCCACCACGTCGTCGTCCAGGAACGCGACTACGCGTTCCCGCAACTCGCGCGCCCGCTCCGCCTTCTCCTCGGGCGTGCCGAACCGGGGCAGGTCGGTCCGGAAGACCTCCTCCGTGCGCAGCTGGTCGGCCAGCCACGCCACCAGGTCCACGCCGGTCGCCCGGTTGAACCCGATGGTCAGGTGCAGCGACTCCTCGCCGACCGCGGACACGTCGTGCCAGTGCCCGCGCGGCACGTACAGGACGTCGCCGTCCTCCAGCATGAAGTCGTCGATGGGCTCGCCGGTCGGCTTGTCCGGCAGCACGACGTCCCGTTGGAGTGGCGCCGGCCGGGTCACGCCGTGCACGCGCCACCGCTTGCGGCCCGAGATCTGGATGATGAGCGCGTCGTGGTCGTCCCAGTGCACGTCGAAGCCGTGCGTGACGCCCCAGCCCGCGTAGAGGTTGACCTGGACCCGCTCCCGCAGCTCGTGCTCCAGCTGGGCGGCCAGGTCGCCGACGGGACCGAACATCTCGTGGACGGAGTCGAGCACCAGCGTCGCGCCGCCGCGCATCTTCTCGGCGAACGCGGCGGGCAGCAGCCGGGACACCGGCCCGGTGCGCCGGGTCTCCACGGTCTCGGCGTAGGAGTGCGTCGGGACGACCTCGCCGCCCTGCGCGAGCCGCAGCCTGGGGAACTCCAGCCGGTGCTGGCGCAGCACCCGGTTGACCTCCGACCACGGCAGCAACTCGGCGAACCGCCCCGCACGGCCGGGGAACCGCTGGTGGGTCCGGCCCTGCACCGCGTGGAAAAACTGGCTGACCCCGATCGGTGCGACGAGGTCAGCCAGGGTCGGGACGGTCAACTCAGTCGTTGCCGTCGGTGTCGTCGAGGGCGCCGTTGGCCTTGTTCCGGTCGACCGCGCTGGTCAGCGGCTCGGCGCTGATCAGCAGACCGCTGGCCTGGGTGGTGTCGTTCTCCATGCCGGTTCCTCCTCGTGTGGGGGGTCGGACGGAAGATCACGCTACGACAGCGAAACCGGCGAAGTCATCGGTCATTTGAGTAATCCTCGGGAGCTGTCCCGACACGTGGGAGGTCGGCAAGCGATATCCACCAGAGGTCATTCGGGTGGCACCCGGTAACCTCTCTGGCACCACGCCCAAGCTCGCCTTTCAGGAGGACTCGTGTCGCCAGGGCAGATCGCCGCGCTGGTCGCCGCCGGTGCGTTCGTGCTGCTGGTGATCCTGCTGGCCATCCCGCTGATCAAGCTGGGCCGCACGCTGGACGAGGCCACCATCGCCATCCGCAAGGCGCACCAGAACAGCGACCCGATCTTCACCGGCGCGAACACCACGATCACGCACGTGAACACCCAGCTGGAGCGGGTGGACGGCATCACCGCCAACGCGCGCGCGGTCACCGGCAACGTCTCCGCGCTGACCTCGCTGTTCACCGCCACCCTCGGCGGTCCGCTGGTCAAGGCCGCCGCCCTGTCCTACGGCGTCAGCAAGGCCATCAAGGCCCGCCGCAAGGCCGCCCAGGAGCCCAAGAAGCACTCCCGCCGGGGTCGGCGATGAGGCGCCTGTTCTGGTTCGGGCTGGGCATCGCCGCGGGCGTGTTCGCCACCCGCAAGGCGGGGCAGGCCGCGCACGCCGCCACGCCCGCGGGCATCGGGGCCAACGTCGGCGAGGGCCTGCGGGAGCTGGCCGGCGCCATCGGGTCGTTCGGCGCGGAGGTCCGCGCGGGAATGACCGAGCGTGAGCAGGAGTTGCAAGACACCGTGGAACGTCAGACGGGCTTCACGCCGGGTCGGCGAGCGCGCAGGGCGAACGACCGCTAGAGGTCGTTCGCCTCGCCGTGCCCTGAACTCCACTCGTAGATCCAAGGACAAGCCCGTGCAGACCCACGAGATCATCAAGCGCTTCCGCGAGCACTTCGAGAACAACGGCCACACGGTCGTGCCTTCCGCCTCGCTCATCCTCGACGACCCGAACCTGCTGTTCGTCAACGCCGGCATGGTGCCGTTCAAGCCCTACTTCCTGGGCGAGGCCCCGCCGCCGTACAAGCGCGCCACCAGCATCCAGAAGTGCGTGCGCACCCCCGACATCGACGAGGTCGGCAAGACGACCCGCCACAACACGTTCTTCCAGATGGCGGGCAACTTCTCCTTCGGCGACTACTTCAAGGAAGACGCCATCCGCCTGGCCTGGGAGCTGGTCACCAACCCCCAGGACAAGGGCGGCTACGGCTTCGACCCCGAGCGCATCTGGGTGACCGTCTACGAGGACGACGACGAGGCCCAGCAGCTGTGGCAGAAGGTCGCCGGCCTGCCCGTCGAGCGCATCCAGCGCCGTGACGGCAAGGACAACTACTGGGACATGGGCGTGCCCGGCCCCGGCGGTCCCTGCTCGGAGATCTACTACGACCGCGGCCCCGCCTACGGCAAGGAGGGCGGCCCGGTCGTCGACGAGGACCGGTACCTGGAGATCTGGAACCTGGTCTTCATGCAGGACGAGCGCGGCGAGCTGAGCCCGAAGCTGGGCCACAAGCCGATCGGCTCGCTGCCCAACAAGAACATCGACACCGGCATGGGCGTCGAGCGCGTCGCCGTGCTGCTCCAGGGCGTGGACAACGTCTACGAGACCGACCTGGTCCGGCCGGTGATCCAGAAGGCCGAGGAGCTGTCGGGCCGCAAGTACGGCGACAACCCGGTCGACGACGTCCGGTTCCGGGTCATCGCCGACCACGCCCGGTCGGGTGTCCTCATCGTCGGCGACGGCGTCACTCCCGGCAACGAGGCCCGCGGCTACGTGCTGCGCCGCCTGCTGCGCCGCATCATCCGCTCGGCCCGCCTGCTGGGCGTGACCGAGCCGGTGCTGGTGCAGTTCGCCGAGCTCGTGCGCGACGCGATGGGTCCCGCCTACCCGGACCTGGTCAGCGGGTTCCCGCGGATCGCCCAGGTGCTCAAGGCCGAGGAGGACACCTTCCTCCGCACGCTGGAGGCCGGGTCGCGGATCTTCGACAGCGCCGCCGCCGAGGTCAAGGCCGACGGCCGCGCCACCCTGCCGGGTGACAAGGCGTTCCAGCTGCACGACACCTACGGGTTCCCCATCGACCTCACCCTGGAGATGGCCTCGGAAGCGGGCCTGACCGTGGACGAGGACGGGTTCCGCAAGCTGATGGCCGAGCAGCGCGCCCGCGCCAAGGCCGACGCCGCCGGCAAGAAGACCGGCCACGGCGACCAGACCGTGTACCGGGAGCTGCTGGACCTGGGGGCCACCGAGTTCACCGGCTACCAGGAGCTGGCCTCCGAGGCCACGCTGCGCGGCATCATCCGCGAGGGCAAGCGGGTCCGCTCCGCCCGCGAGGGTGACATCGTCGAGGTCGTCCTGGACCGCACCCCGCTGTACGCCGAGTCCGGCGGCCAGGAGAGCGACGCCGGCACGATCGTGTCCGGCAGCGCCGAGCTGGAGGTCGTGGACGTCCAGAAGGTGGCCCGCAAGCTGTGGGTGCACCAGGTGCGGGTCCTCTCCGGCGAGATCGCCGAGGGCGAGCACGTCGAGGCCCGCGTCGACCCGGAGTGGCGCGTCGGCGCCCGCCAGGGCCACTCGGGCACGCACGTCGTGCACGCCGCCCTGCGCCAGGTGCTCGGCCCGTCGGCGTTGCAGAGCGGGTCGTACAACAAGCCCGGCTACCTGCGGCTGGACTTCGCCTGGACGGGTGGTCTGTCCGAGGAGACGCGCAGCGAGATCGAAGAGGTCTCCAACCTGGCCGTCCGCAAGGACCTGCCGGTGCGCGTGGTCTACACCGACATGGGCGGCGCCCAGGAGATGGGCGCGGTCGCCCTGTTCGGCGAGACCTACGACGACACCGTGCGCGTGGTCGAGATCGGCGGCCCGTGGTCGCGCGAGCTGTGCGGTGGCACGCACGTGGAGCACTCGTCGCAGATCGGCCCGATCACCGTCATCGGCGAGTCGTCGGTGGGCTCGGGCGTGCGCCGCCTGGAGGCCTACGTCGGCATCGAGGCGTTCAAGTACCTGGCCCAGGAGCGGGCCCTGGTGCAGAACGTCGCCGCCATGCTGAAGGTGCCCGACGCCGAGGTCCCGGCCCGCGTCGAGGCCCTGGTGGAGCGGCTGCGCAACGCCGAGAAGGAACTGGAGCGGGTGCGTGCCGCCCAGCTGATGTCCTCCGCCGGGTCCCTGGCCGAGCAGGCCCTGGACGTGCGCGGCGTGGCCCTGGTGGCGCTGGCCCTGCCCGAGGGCACGGCCGCCGCCGACGTGCGGACCCTGGCCGGCGAGGTGCGCAACCGCCTCGGCGACCGGCCCGGCGTGGTCGGCCTGTTCGCCCCGGATGGCGACAAGGTGAGCTTCGTGGTGGCCACCACGGCCTCCGCCCGCTCGCTGGGCCTGGCCGCCGGCAAGCTGGTGCCCGCGTTCGCCCCGGCCGTGGGCGGTCGCGGCGGCGGCAAGCCGGACCTGGCCCAGGGCGGCGGCACCAACCCCGCCGGGGTGGGCGAGGCCCTCGCCGCCCTGCGCGCCGAGGTGGACCGCGCCGTTGAGCAGCACTGACCGTCCCGGCGTCGACGACCCCGGCCTCGGCCGGAGGCTGGGCGTCGACGTCGGAGCGGTGCGGGTCGGGGTCGCGGTCAGCGACCCGGGGGCGTTCCTGGCGACGCCGCTGGTTACGCTGTCGCGTGACGAGAAGACCGGCCGGGACCTGGTGGACCTGGTCGGGCTCGTCGCCGAGCACGACGTCGTCGAGGTCGTGGTCGGGTTGCCCCGAACCCTCGCCGGGCGGCACGGGCCGGCAGCGGAAGCGGCGGCGGCGTACGCTGCGGCGTTGGCGCAGCGGGTCGCCCCGGTCCCGGTGCGGCTGCACGACGAACGGCTCACCACCGTCACGGCCAGCCGGGTGCTGGCCGAGCGTGGGGTGAAGGGCAAGAAGCAGCGCGCCGTCGTGGACCAGGCAGCCGCGGTCGAGATCCTCCAGTCGTGGCTGGACGCGCGGGCGCGACACGTGGCCCGCTCCAGCGACGAGGAACAGGCCCCCGGACCGAAGGACCGCACGTGAGCGACGACCTCGGGTTGTTCAGCGAACCTGACGTGCAGCAGGACCGACCGCGCGGCAAGGCCGCGGTGGCCGCCCGGCGCGCCAAGGCACGCCGCAAGAAGATCGTCCTGTGGCTCGTGGTCGTGTTGGTGCTGGTGGGCGGCGGCGCGGGCGCGTACTACGGCTACCAGCAGCTGCGCGGCATCGGCTCCTACGAGGATTTCCCCGGCGCCGGTGAAGCGGACGTCGTGGTCGAGGTCAAGGACGGCGACCTGGTCGCCACCATCGCGAACTCGCTCAAGGAGCAGGGCGTGGTGGCCAGCGCGCGGGCGTTCACCGAGGCGGGTGAGGGCGACTCGCGGGTGACCGCCATCCAGCCCGGCTTCTACCTGATGAAGACCAAGATGTCGGGCAAGGCGGCCGTCGAGCGGATGGTCGACCCGAAGGCCAAGGTCGTGCCGCTGGAGGTCAAGGGCGGCAACGTCCTGCACGACATCACCGCGCCCGACGGCAAGGTCACCAAGGGCATCCTGTCGATGCTGTCCGAGGCGTCGTGCGCCGAGTTGGACGGTGTGAAGAAGTGCGTCACGCCGCAGGAGTTGAGGGACGCGGCGGAGAACGCGGACCCGGCCGCGCTGGGCATCCCGGACTGGGCCGTGCCGGACGTGACGAAGGCGCCCAAGGAGCACCGGCTGGAGGGCCTGATCACGCGGGGCCTGTACCACCTCAAGCCCGGCGCGTCGGCGGTGGAGCTGCTCAAGAGCGTCATCGAGACCTCCAACACCCGCTTGCAGGGCTACGGCATCCCCGGCGGCACGACGAAGACGGGGTTCCGTCCGTACGAGGTGCTGGTCATCGCGTCGCTGATCGAGAAGGAAGGCCTGGAGAAGGACTTCGGCAAGGTCTCCCAGGTCATCTACCGACGCCTGGCGGACAACCACATCCTCCAGTTCGACTCGACGGTCAACTACAAGCTGGACCGCCCGATCATCACCACCAGCGACGAGGACCGGGAACGCTCGGGCCCGTACAACACCTACAGCGTGAAGGGCCTCACCCCGACCCCGATCGGCTCGGTGAGCCGCGAGGCCATCACCGCGGCCATCACCCCCGAGCCCGGCCCGTGGATGTACTTCGTGAAGTGCCAGAAGGACGGCACGTCCTGCTTCTCGGACAACATCGACGAACACAACCGCCTGGTCGCGAAGGCCCGCGCGGAGGGTGTCTTCTGACCGTGGCCGCCCGTCACGCCGCGGTGATCGGTTCACCGGTGTCGCACTCGCTGTCCCCGGTCCTGCACAACGCGGCTTTCGCAGCTCTGGGTTTGTCGGACTGGTCCTATGACCGGATCGAGTGCGCGGAGGAGGGCGTCGAGCCGCTGGTCAGGGGCTTGGACGGGTCGTGGGTGGGTTTGTCGGTCACCATGCCCGGCAAGCGCGCGG
This sequence comes from Saccharothrix sp. CCNWYY140, assembly GCF_037401995.1. Lineage (NCBI taxonomy): Bacteria > Bacillati > Actinomycetota > Actinomycetes > Pseudonocardiales > Pseudonocardiaceae > Saccharothrix > Saccharothrix sp. CCNWYY140. The sequence goes on along the minus strand of NZ_JBBEGC010000065.1, from coordinate 13,833 downwards.
CCTTGGCCGTGGCTTCCTCGGTGTCTCCTCGGGCCGCTTTGGTGGGTGCCGCGAACACCCTTGTGCCTGCTTCGGGCGGCTGGCACGCCGACAACACCGACGTAGACGGCGTCTTGGGCGCTTTGCAAGCGGCCTGCGGCTTCTACCGTGGCTCTCGGGGTGTGCTCTTGGGCGCCGGCGGCACCGCAACGGCTGCTTTGGTGGCTCTGGCTTCGGCCGGCGTACGGGACGTGTCCTTGGTAGTGCGCTCCGTAACCCGCGCCGCTGAAGCGTCGGCGTGCGCTTCCCGAGCTGGCGTCACCCTGACGTTGATCCCTTGGGACGAGGCCAACTTCGCTTCCCTGGCCGCCTCCTCGGACGTCCTGGTGAACACCGTCCCGCCATCGGCCACCGAGCCCATCGCGTCGGAACTCGCTGAATCGCCTTGCGTACTAGACGTCATCTACCACCCGTGGCCCACGCCTCTGGCCTATGCGGTGGAAAAGCGCGGACGTGCCCTGGCCACCGGCCTCGACATGCTGATGCACCAGGCATTCGGCCAGTCGGAACAGTTCACCGGCCACCCCGCTCCGCGCGAAGCCATGCGAGCGGCCCTGCGGTCGGCCACCGACAACGTCCTACCCCTACCGCTGGGGGATTGAGACACGCCGGAAGGCCCTGCCCGCGCGAGGGTGCGGGCAGGGCCTCCCGGGTGGATCAGCCCTCGTCGAGGTCGGTCGCGATGATCGCGGCGATGGCTTCCAGCGCGGCGTCCGCGCCTTCGCCGTCGGCCGCCAGCACGACCTCGTCGCCGTGCATCGCACCGAGTGTCATCAGGCCCAGCACGCTGGCCGCCTCGACCGGTTGGCCGTCCTCCTTGCGGATGGTGACCTTCACCGGCTGGCCGGCCGCCGCCTTCGCCAGCACCGCCGCCGGGCGGGCGTGCAGGCCCACCTTGCTCGCCACGGTGACCCGTCGCTCAGGCATGATCCGTCCTTTCGTCGTCCACGGGGAGCAGGTCAGGACGCTGCCGCGTCGGACCTGCCGCCCTTCTTGTCGCCGCCGTTGGTGCTCTCCACGACGCTGGGGTCGGCTTCCGGGTCCTCGTCCGCGTCCCGGCCCGGCGTGCGCAGGTTCCACTTCGTGATGACGAACCGGAACAGGAAGTAGTAGATCACCGCGTAGATCAGGCCGAGCAGGATGATCAGCAGCGGCTTCTCGGCGATGTTGAAGTTGATCAGGTAGTCGATCGCGCCCGCGGAGAAGCCGAAGCCGTCGCGGATGCCCAGGGCGTTGCTGATCGCGAGCGAGGTGCCGGTCAGGAACGCGTGGATCACGTACAGCGGCCACGCCACGAACATGAACGCGAACTCCAGCGGCTCGGTCACACCCGTGATGAACGAGGTGAGCGCGGCCGAGCCCATGATGCCGGCGATGACCTTCTTCTGCGCCGGGCGGGCCGTGTGGATGATCGCCAGGGCCGCCGCGGGCAGCGCGAACATGAAGATCGGGAAGAAGCCGGTCATGAACGTGCCCGCGGTGGGGTCGCCCGCGAAGAACCGGTTGAGGTCGCCGGTCTTGCCCTCGTACTCGCCCACGACCTGCCAGATGAACGTGTTCGGGATGTGGTGCAGGCCCAGCGGGATCAGCAGGCGGTTGATCACGCCGTAGATGCCCGCGCCGATGATGGTGCTGCCGGAGATGGCCTTGCCGACCGCCTCCAGGCCCTGGTCGAACCAGGGGTACACGAGGCTCATCAGCACGCCGACGACGATCATGACGCCCGCGACGATGATCGGCACGAACCGGCGTCCGCCGAAGAACGCCAGGTACGGGGGCAGCTTGATGCGGTGGTACCGCTGCCACAGCACGGCGGTGATCAGGCCCACGACGATGCCCGCGAGCACCGAGTAGTTGATCATCTCCTGCTTGGCGGTCGCCGGGGCGTCCGCGGGCAGCGGCAGCATGATCGGCGACATGGCCTTGAAGACGCCTTCGAGCACCACGAAGCCCACGACCGCGGCCAGCGCGGTCGATCCGTCACCGCGCCGGGCGAAACCGATGGCCACGCCCACGGCGAACAGCAGCGGCAGGGCGCCGAAGATGGCGCCGCCGGCGCCGCCGATGACGGCGGCCACCTTGTTCCAGCCCGCACCGTCCTTGCCGAGCAGGTCGTCCTGCCCCAGTCGCAGCAGGAGTGCCGCGGCAGGCAGCGAGGCGATCGGCAGCATGAGACTGCGACCGAACCGCTGGAGAGCTGCGAGACCCTTGATCTCTCGACCGCCGGTCGCCTGAGGGGCGCTGGCGCTCATGGGTTACCTCCCTTGGCGGAGAAAGGGCCGGATTCCGGGACGGTCCGGTCCAGTTGCATGGTCACCTGGTAGAGATCGCCCCGGTACCAGGACGTCATGTCCTCCACCGGTCGACCAGCGGAGCTGGTGACCCGGCGGAAGACCAGCAGCGGACTGCCGGTGCGCACGCCCAGCAACCTCGCGGTCTCCGGGTCCGCGCCTTCGGCCCAGACCGTCTGCCCCGCGTGGTCGAGCTGGACGCCGTAGGTGTCGGCGAGCAGCGAGTAGAGGGAGCCGGACAGGTCGTGCCGGTGCAGGTCGGGGACGACCCGCCGGCTGTACCAGCCGCGCTCCACGGCCAGCGGCACACCGTCGGCCCGCCGCAGGCGGACGACGTGGCTCGCGGGCTCGTGCGGTGGCAGGCCGAGCGCGGTGGCCGCAGGGGGCGGCGGCACCTCGTCGGCGCACCTCAGCACCTCGGTCGCGGGGGTCAGCCCGCGCCTGCGCATGTCGTCGGTGAACGACTCCAGGTAGAGCTGGGCGTCCATCCGGCGCCGGGCGGTGAACGTGCCCCGCCCCTTCGCCCTGGTCAACAGCCCCTCGGCGACGAGCTGGCCGACCGCCGCGCGCACCGTGATCCGCGAGACCCGGTACCGCTGGGCGAGGTCGCGCTCGGACGGGATGGGGGAGCCGGGAGGCAGCTCCTGCTCCGCCATGCGCCGCAGGATGTCGCGGAGCTGGGCGTGCTTGGGCTTGGGCCCGTCGACGATCTCGTCGCGGTTCATGACACCTCCCCGTGCTCGCGCTCGGAGACCGGGATTGGTACTTTCCGGTCTAGACCAGTTGGTGCGGGGAGGATGCTCCGCGCGCCAAGCGGGTGTCAACCGCCGTTACGCGACCGTGGCCGAGCGGTGGCACCCTCACCACAGGTGTGTCGAGAGAGGACTGCGAAGTGGCGGACGACAGGGCGGCTGGGATCATCGCCGCGCTCGGTGGGGCGGACAACATCATCGAGATCGAGCCGTGCATCACGCGGCTGCGCTGCGAGCTGGAGGACGGTTCGGTCGTCGACGAGGCGGCGCTGAAGAAGCTCGGCGCGCACGGCGTCATGCGGCAGGGCACCATCGTCCAGGTGGTCATGGGCCCCGAGGCCGACACCATCGCCAGCGACATCGAGGACCTCCTGTGACGCTGCGGGTGGCCAGTCCGGTCAGCGGGCGCGTGGTGCCGCTGACCGAGGTGCCGGACCCGGTCTTCGCGCAGGCGATGGTCGGGCCCGGGATCGCCGTGGAGCCGGACCGGGGAGCGGCCGAGGTGGTGGCCCCGGTGGACGGCACGGTCGTCACGCTGCACCCGCACGCGTTCGTCGTGGCCACGAGCGACGGCGCCGCGGTGCTGGTGCACCTGGGCATCGACACCGTGAAGCGCAAGGGCGAGGGCTTCACCCTGCACGTGGTGAAGGGTGAGGCGGTCCGGGCCGGTCAGTCGATCGTGACGTGGGACCCGGCCGAGATCGAGGCCGCCGGGTACGCCCCGATCTGCCCGGTGATCGCGCTGGACGCCAGTGCCGACGCGCTGCTCGACCAGGCCGACGGGTCGGTGGCGGCGGGCGACGACCTGTTCTCCTGGCAGCTCTGACCTGGTCTTTTCTCGGCGGCGGCGACTGAATGGACCATTCAGTCGCCGCCGGCCTTGTGCTCCGAACGGCCCAGTGGGCACGCTGTGTTCATGGTCATCTACTCGATGTCGGGACTGGTTGTCGGAGCCGCCGGGGCGCGCTTGCTGCGCTCCGTGCCGCGGGGTGCGTCGGTGCACTGGTTGTGGTGTGCGGTGCCCACGGGGATGTCGTGGTGCGTGACGGGCGTGTTGGACGTGCCGCCGCGCTGGTTGCCCGTGCCCCTGCTGGTCGCCTGGCTGGGCGTGTTGTTGTCGGTCGTGGACTTCCGGCACCGACGCCTGCCCGACTTGCTCACCCTGCCCGCGTATCCGCTGGTGGGCGCGCTGCTGTGGGTGTGCGGCGCGGATCTCGGGCGGGCGTTGGCGGGCGGTGTGGCGTACTTCGGGCTGCACTGGGCGGTGCACGTGGTGTCACCCGCGTCGATGGGCGGGGGAGACGTCAAGCTGTCGGGTCCGCTGGGTGCCGTGCTGGGGTCGGTGTCGTGGTGGGGGCTGCCCGCCGGGGCGGTGCTGGCGAGCGCCATCACACTGGCCGTGGCCTTGGGGCGGCCTCGGGACGGCCCTCCGCACGGTCCGGGGCTGGTCGGCGCGACGTGGGTGGTGTCACTGGCCGGCGGATGAGAGGCGTGGTCCACTCCTCGGGATGGGAGCGGGGCGGTGCCCGGGCCTCTCGGCGGTGTTAACGCTGTGAAAGGATTCGCGGCGTGCTGCGCTGGATCACCGCTGGGGAGTCCCACGGACCCGCCCTGGTCGCCGTGCTGGAAGGCATGGTCGCCGGGGTGGAGGTCACCACTGCCGACCTGACCGCCCAACTGGAGCGCCGACGGCTCGGGTTCGGCCGGAGCCCCCGCATGGGGTTCGAGGCCGACGAGGTCGAGATCCTCGGCGGCGTCCGCCACGGGCTCACGCAGGGCGGGCCGATCGCGGTCCGGATCGGCAACACCGAGTGGCCCAAGTGGCAGAAGGTGATGTCCGCCGACCCCGTCGACCCGAGCGAGCTCAAGCCGACCGGCCGCAACGAGGCCCTCACCCGGCCTCGGCCCGGCCACGCCGACCTGCCCGGCATGCAGAAGTTCGGGTTCGACGAGGCCCGGCCGGTGCTGGAGCGGGCCAGTGCCCGCGAGACCGCCGCCCGGACCGCGCTGGGCACGGTGGCCAAGCACTTCCTCAAGCAGGTCTTCGACGTCGACGTCATCAGCCACGTGGTGTCGATCGGCAAGGCGAAGACGCCGGAGGACGCCCCGGTGCCCGGTCCGGGCGACCTCGACGCGGTCGACGAGAGCCCGGTGCGGGCCTTCGACCCGCGCGGCACCGAGGCGATGGTGGCCGAGGTCGAGGCGGTGAAGGAGGCGGGCGACACGGTCGGCGGCGTGATCGAGGTGATCGCCTACGGCCTGCCGCCGGGCCTGGGGTCCCACGTGCACTGGGACCGCCGGCTGGACGCACGGCTCGCGGGCGCGCTGATGGGCGTGCAGGCGATGAAGGGCGTGGAGATCGGCGACGGCTTCACCACCGCCGAGCGGTGGGGCAGCCAGGCGCATGACGAGATCGACCGGGGCACCGGTCCCAAGGGCGTGACGCGCCGCTCGAACCGGGCGGGCGGACTGGAGGGAGGGATCACCAACGGCGAGCCGCTGCGCGTGCGCGTCGCCATGAAGCCGATCTCGACCGTCCCGCGTGCACTGTCCACTGTGGACGTCCGCACCGGCGAACCCGCCGTGGCGATCCACCAGCGGTCCGACGTGTGCGCCGTGCCGCGGGCCGGGGTGGTGCTGGAGTCCGTCGTGGCCCTGGTGCTCGCCGAGGCCGCGCTGGAGAAGTTCGGCGGCGACTCGATCGCGGAGACCAAGCGGAACGTGGCGTCCTACCTGGAGGCGCTGGAAGCGCGCTGGGAGGGGCTGTGAGCCCGCGCTACGTCGTCCTCGGCCCGCCCGGGGCGGGCAAGACGACCGTGGGGCAGCTGCTCGCGGCCCGGCTCGGGGTGGCCTTCCGGGACACCGACGAGGACGTGGTCGCCACCGCCGGCAAACCCATCTCGGACATCTTCACCACCGACGGCGAGCCCGCGTTCCGGGCGCTGGAGGAGGAGGCGGTCGCCCGGGGCCTGGCCGAGCACGACGGCGTGCTGGCGCTGGGCGGCGGTGCGGTGCTGTCCGCGGTGACCCGCGCGCGGCTGGCGGAGCACACGGTGGTGTTCCTCAACGTCGGCATGGCCGAGGGCGTGCGGCGGACGGGCCTGTCCAGCGCCCGCCCCCTGCTGGCCGGTGTGAACCCGCGTGCCACCTTCAAGGCGCTGCTGGACGCGCGCCTGCCGCTGTACCGGGAGGTCGCCACGATCGAGGTGGACACCGACGCGCTGGAGCCCGAGCAGGTCGTCGACACCGTCCTGGCGAAGGCGGAACGGGCCTGACCAGGTGGACGTGACCGCCGCTCGTGTCCTCGCGCACCGCGCCGCGGTGCAGGGCCTGCACGACGGCGACTTGGGCGTGCTCGCGCTCGGCGTGGTCGACAGCCCGCCGAACACGGGCGCGGCGGCCCTGGCCGTCCGTGCGCGCCACCGCCTCGACCGGTTTCCGGGTGGTGTGCGGGAGCCTGCCGAGTTGTGGGCGGAGGAGGCGTTGGTGCGCGTGCTCAGCCTGCGGGGTGCGCCGCACCTGCACCGGCGGGCCGACGTGCCGGGACTGCGGCGGGCGCTGCGGCCTCGAACCGTGAAGCAGTTGCAGGCTTGGTGCGGTGGGATGCCGGCGCCGGAACTGTCCGATGTGGATCTCGTGGTGGAGTTGATGCGCCGCGAGTTCCCCGGCGAGACCGCGACCAAGGGCGAGTTGTCGGGTGCGATCAGCCCGCTGTTGCCCCAGCGTGCCACGCCGTACTGCCCTAGCTGCAAGACCGAGCACGTCATCGAAGGGCTGTTCCGGATCGGCACGCTGCTCGCCGGCATCGAACTCGAGCTGCGGGGCGCGAAGCTGGTCTTCCGCGCGCCCGGTCCGAACGACGAGGGCGACTCGACGCTGCTGCGCGACTACGCCCGGTACGTCGGGCCGTTCGCCAAGGCCGACGTGGAGAAGTGGCTGGGCGCCGGGCCGCAGGCGGACTGGCCCGAGGCGCGGCCGGTCACCGTCGAGGGCAAGAAGCTGTTGCTGCACGGGGATCTCGTCGAAGGGGACGAGCCGCCCGCCGGGCTGCTGCTGTTCCCGCGTGACCCTTACCTGCTGGGACCGCGGTGGCTGGTCGCCGAACCGGAGGTCGCCAAGCGCGTGTGGCGGCCGGTGGGCAGCCCGGGGGCGTTGGTGACGCACGGCCGGGTGACCGGGGCGTGGCGGTACGCGTTCAGCGGGCGGACGATGATCTTCCGCGTGGAGGGGTGGTCCGCCGTCAGAGGGGCCGCCCGCAAGGCGATCAAGGACCAGGCCGACGTGCTCGCCGGGGTGTGGGGCGCGGACGTGCTGGAAGCGACCGTGGTCGAATGGTGACCCGACAAGAGGAGTGGTGATGGGCGAGCCGGTGCGCATCCGCGTGGCCGCGGAGCGGCCGTACGACGTGCTGGTGGGTCGCGGCCTGCTCGGCGACCTGGTGGAGGGCCTGCGCGGCACGGCCAAGGCGGCGATCGTCCACACGCCGACGCTCGGCGAGACCGCCGAGGCGGTCCGCGCGGAGCTGGCGGAGGCGGGGATCGACGCCCACCGCGTCGAGGTGCCCGACGCCGAGGACGGCAAGGACCTGCGGGTCGCGGGCTACTGCTGGAACGTGTTCGGCCAGATCGGCCTGGGCCGCCAGGACGTCGTCATCGGCCTGGGCGGCGGCGCGGTGACCGACCTCGCCGGGTTCGTGGCCTCGACGTGGATGCGCGGGGTGAAGCTGGTCAACGTCCCCACCACGCTGCTGGGCATGGTGGACGCCGCGATCGGCGGCAAGACCGGCATCAACACCGACGCGGGCAAGAACCTGGTCGGCACCTTCTACGAGCCGCACGCCGTGTTCGTCGACCTCGCCACCCTGGAGACCCTGCCCCGCAACGAGCTGGTCGCGGGCATGGCCGAGGTGGTCAAGGGCGGGTTCATCGCCGACCCGGTCATCCTCGACCTCATCGAGGCCGACCCGCAGCGGGCGCTCGACCCGACGGGCGACGTCATCGAGGAGCTGGTCCGCCGCAAGATCCAGGTCAAGGCGGACGTGGTGTCCACCGACCTGCGCGAGTCGGACCTGCGGGAGATCCTCAACTACGGCCACACCCTCGGCCACGCCATCGAGCGCCGCGAGCGCTACCGGTGGCGGCACGGCGCGGCGATCAGCGTCGGCCTGGTGTTCGCCGCCGAACTGGCCCGCCTCGCCGGCCGCCTGGACGACGCGACCGCCGACCGGCACCGCAGCGTCCTGACCTCACTGGGCCTGCCCACCAAGTACGACCCCGACGCCCTGCCGCAGCTGCTGGAGGGCATGAAGGTGGACAAGAAGAACCGGTCCGGCGTGCTGCGGTTCGTGGTGCTGGACGGCCTGGCCAAGCCCGGCCGCCTGGAGGGCCCGGACCCGTCGCTGATCGCCGCCGCCTACTCCGCGGTCGCCGACGAGCCCAAGACCGGCGGGAGCGTGCTGCTGTGAAGGTCCTCGTGCTCAACGGCCCGAACCTGGGCCGCCTCGGCACCCGCGAACCCGACGTCTACGGCCGCACCACCTACGCCGACCTCGTGCGGCTGTGCGAGGACACCGGCCGCGAGCTGGGCGTCGAGGTCGAGGTGCGGCAGACCGACTTCGAGGGCGAGATGCTCGGCTGGCTGCACCAGGCGGCCGACGACGCGACCCCGGTCGTGCTCAACCCGGCCGCGTGGACGCATTACTCGGTCGCGGTGCGGGACGCGTGCTCGCAGCTCACCGCGCCGCTGGTGGAGGTGCACATCTCGAACGTCCACAAGCGCGAGGGGTTCCGGCAGCACAGCTACATCTCGGCGGTGGCGGAGGGCGTGATCGCGGGCCTGGGCGTGCAGGGCTACGCGCTGGCGATCCGCTGGCTGGCCGAGAAGCGCGGGCCAGTCCAGGCATGACGCACGGGGCGCTGCACCACGTCGAGCTGTGGGTGCCGGACCTGGAGCGCGCCGAGCGGAGCATCGGCTGGTTGCTGCGCGAACTGGGCTGGAGCGAGTACCAGCGCTGGCCGGCGGGGGTGAGTTGGCGGCTCGGGCCGACCTACGTCGTGGTCGAGGAGTCGCCCGCCCTCGAACGCCACCACCGGCTCGGCACCGGGCTCAACCACTTGGCCTTCCACGTGGGCAGCCGCCTCCGTGTGGACGAACTCACCGAAGCGGCTCCGAAGCACGGCTGGGCGTTGATGTTCGGGGATTCGCACCCGCGTGCGGGTGGTCCTGATCACTACGCCGCCTACCTGGAGAACACGGACGGTTTCGAAGTGGAGTTGGTTGCGTCCGATCGGTAGTCACTCAAGCGGGTGAATGGATCTCTACACTGAACCGGAGTCGGGAACCCGAACGTTGCTCCCGGTGATCGGAATCCTTGAGAGTGGAGACCATGCCCGGCCCGACGAGGCTCCTCGGATGCGCCCTCGCCGTCGCGACCCTCGCCGCCTGCGCTCCCGGTGTCGCGGACCCCGCGCCGCCCGCCGCGCCCCCGGCGGCCACGACGACGAAGCCCGCGCCGAGCAAGCCCGTGCAGCCGGTCAAGCCGGTCACCACCGACCGCGGTCGGCAGAGCCCCGGCGTCGTCGCCGCGGGCGCGGAAGCCCCCTACAACTACGCCCCCTCCGTGATGCTGGAGGGCGGTCGGTACCGGATGTGGTGGTGCAGCCAGCTGCGCCACGCCGAGCCCGGCGGTGACGACATCCTCTACGCCGACAGCGCCTCGCCGGACGGCGGTTTCGCAGGTCCGGGCGGCAGTCCGCCCCTCGCCGTCATGTCCGGCAGCACCCACGGCTGGGACGGCGTGCACGCGTGCGACCCGTCCGTGCTCAAGGTCGGCGGCACGTACTACATGTACTACACAGGCGCGCCCGGCGACGTGCCCTTCGGCAGCCTGGTCGGCGTCGCCACCAGCCCGGACGGCTACAACTGGACCCGCGCCGCGGGCGGCAACCCGATCCTCGGCCCGGCCAACGACACCATCCGGGACAACCACTACGGCAGCGGCCAGCCCTCCGCCCTCTACGTCGACGGCTGGTTCTACCTGCTGTTCACCGACACCACCGCCAAGGCGGCCGGGTGGAACGGCGCCGGCCAGTTCGTGCTGCGCGCCAAGGACCCGACGTTCGCCAACCAGGTCGAGGCGCTCGGCGCGGCGGGCTGGGAGAAGGTCGCCGACACGCGCAAGCCGCGCACCCGGGCGGTCGTGGACGCGTTCAGCGCCGACTGGATGTACGTCGACGCGCTGCGGGCCTTCGCGATCGCCCACTCCACCGACGCCGGCACCACGCTGACCTTCTGGAACCACGACTTCAGCGCGCAGCCCTTCGCCCCGGTGCACATCCCCGGCCCGTGGAAGGAGGGACCCGGCCTGGTCCGGACCCCGGAGGGCCACGCCCCCGTGTCGGTCGAGGACCCGTGCGGCCGGCTGTCCGTGGACGTCGTGCGCGCCACTGTCATCGGCGCCGCGGGCGCGCCCACCGACCTGGCCCACTTCGGGATGGACCTCGTCGACGTGCCCGGCTGCCGCACGAAGGCGCAGGCCGCCGTGCTCAACGGGTTCGCCGTGCCGTCCCCGGAGAACACCGTCGACCTGATCGTGGACGGCAAGGTGGTCCGCGTGGAACGCCGGTCGGTCACCGACCGCCTGGCCACCCGCGTGCTGGACCGGCGGCCGGACGTCGTCGACGACCTGCCCGTGGTCGCCCGCATCCCGGCCGGGGTGAAAGCGGTCCGCGCCCCCGACGGCCAGACCGGCCTGCTGGTGGACGGCAAGCTGTGGCGGGTCGGCCCGGAGGACGTGGCGAAGCTGAACTCCTCGCCGATCACCCCGGTCACCCAGCAGCAGTGGGACGCCTACGACCACGCCGGCGCGCTGAACCGCTAGCGCGACTCCGACCCGTCGGGCTGCGGCAGCGCGTTGCCCAGCAGCACCCCGATCCCGGCCGACCCCATGACCAGCAGCGCCGTGAACGCCGCTCCGCCGGTCAGCGCCGCGCCCAGAGCCTCCACACCCGTCCCGTCGACCACCAGCGACTTGCCGACCACCCCGGCGACCCCGGCCACCGGCCCGGCGACCAGGGCAGCGAAGAACCACACCATCCCCGGCCCGTGGAGCTGCCGCCACGCGTCCAGCGCGCCCCACAGCACGCCCGCCACCACGACCAGGCCCAGCGCGATGTAGCGCAGCGACGAACTGGCCCCCGGGCTGTGCACGGCCACCGCGTCCGTGCCGACCTGCACCCCGCCGTGCAGCAATCCCATCCAGAGCCCCCGGGGCAGCCACCTGCGCATGCCGACCACCCTAGGCCCCGCTCCGGGCCCGCTGTGAACCCGCGCCGATGGCTCTAGGCTGCGGGTATGCCGCACGCGACACGCCGGGCCGCCCTGCGCGCCACGCTCCGGGACCGGGAGCTGGACGCCCTGCTGGTGACCAACCTGCTCAACATCCGGTACCTGACCGGGTTCACGGGGTCCAACGCCGCCCTGCTGGTCTCCGCCGAGTCGGACGCCGCGAGCGTGTTCTGCACCGACGGCCGCTACCTCACCCAGGCCGAGCGCCAGGTGCCGGACCTGGAACGGGTCATCGACCGGCCGTGCGACCTGGCGCTGGCCCAGCGCGCGAGCAAGGACGGCAACCGCCGGGCGGGTTTCGAGAGCAACCACGTCACCGTCGAGGGCCTGGACGCGCTCACCGACGCCGCCGAGGACGTCGAGCTGGTCCGCGCGCCCGGCCTGGTGGAGCAGCTGCGGCTGGTCAAGGACGACGCCGAGGTCGAGGCGCTGCGCATGGCCTGCGCCGCCGCCGACCGCGCCCTGGCGGGCCTGATCGAGCACGGCGGCCTGCGCCCCGGCCGCACCGAACGGGAGATCGCCCGCGAGCTGGAGAGCCGGATGCTCGACCACGGCGCGGCCGGCCCGAGCTTCGAGTCGATCGTCGCGACCGGCGCCAACTCCGCCGTCCCGCACCACCGGCCCACCGACGCGGTCGTGCACGCCGGCGACTTCGTGAAGTTGGACTTCGGCGCCCTGATCGACGGCTACCACTCCGACATGACCCGCACCCTGGTGGTCGGCCAGGCCGCGGACTGGCAGCGGGACCTGTACGAGCTGGTCGCGGCCTCGCAGGCGGCCGGCCGGCACGCGCTCGCGCCGGGCGCGGCGGTGTCCGACGTGGACCGCGCGGCACGCGAGGTGATCGAGGCGGCCGGGTACGGCGAGCAGTTCCTGCACGGCCTCGGACACGGCGTGGGCTTGCAGATCCACGAGGCTCCGGCGCTGTCCAAGGTGGGTGACGGTACACTTCTGCCCGGTATGACGGTCACCGTCGAGCCCGGTGTGTACCTGGCCGGGAAGGGTGGTGTCCGCATCGAGGACACGCTCGTGGTGCGCCAAGGCGCCCCCGAACTCCTCACCCTGACCACGAAAGAGCTGGTGGTCGTCTGACACCCGAACAACCTCGCGAGTCGTCGGACGCCCGAACACACGTAACAGGAGAGCCCACCCCGTGGCCACGACCAACGACCTCAAGAACGGCCTGGTGCTGAACCTCGACGGCCAGCTGTGGACCGTCACCGCGTTCCAGCACGTCAAGCCGGGCAAGGGCGGCGCCTTCGTGCGCACCACGTTGAAGCACGTGCTGTCCGGCAAGGTCGTGGACAAGACCTTCAACGCGGGCACCAAGGTCGACACGGCCACCGTGGACAAGCGGAACATGACCTACCTGTACAAGGAGGGTTCCGACTTCATCTTCATGGACGGCGAGACCTACGACCAGATCCCGGTCCCGGCCGAGACCGTGGGCGACGCCGCCAACTACATGCTGGAGAACCAGGAGGCGATGGTCGCCACCCACGAGGGCGTCCCGCTGTTCGTGGAGCTGCCGACCAGCGTCGAACTGGTCATCCAGCACACCGACCCGGGCCTCCAGGGCGACCGCAGCACCGGCGGCACCAAGCCCGCGACCCTGGAAACCGGCGCCGAGATCCAGGTCCCGCTGTTCGTGACGACCGGCGAGAAGATCAAGGTCGACACCCGCGACGGCCGCTACCTCGGCCGCGTCAACGGCTGACGATGGGCGCACGCAGCAAGGCCCGGAAACGCGCCGTCGACGTCCTCTTCGAGGCCGACGCGCGGGGCATCGACCCGGTCACCCTCCTCGCGGAGCGAGTGGGTTCCCCGGACGTGCCGCCGATCAACGACTACACGGTCGGCCTGGTGGAGGGCATCACGGCCCACCGGTCCCGCATCGACGACCTGATCTCGGAACACTCCGAGGGCTGGACGTTGCAGCGGATGCCGGGCGTGGACCGAGCCGTGCTGCGGGTCGGCCTCTACGAACTGCTGTGGGCAGCCGACGTCCCCGACGCGGTGGCCATCGACGAGGCGGTCGAACTGGCGAAACAACTGTCCACGGACGACTCGCCCCGTTTCGTCAACGGTGTGCTGGGCCGAATCGCGGTCATCGCCGACCAACTCCGCGCAGTCCTCTAGCACAAGCCACACAACCCCCCGGCCGCCCTTTCGTGGCAGCCGGGGGTTGTGCTTTCCGCCCGCAGGGCGCGCGCTTTTCGAGGTAGCTCGCGCAGCAGACCTCCCAACTTGGGCTTCTTCCGTCATCCCCGTATGGCCTGCCCGAAGGGCTATGGCCGAAATTAAACAAAACCGGATTCTTGGATATTTGCGGGGTGTGTAGACTGGCAGTGTGATCGTTGAGGTCGAGCGCGCTGAGTGGGACTCGTTGCTGCGGTGGAAGAAGC